>JAHAYB010000359.1 GCA_018384835.1 Comamonas sp. | reverse complement strand
ACCCCCGTCGCGGCCGGCGTTTGTCCCTTTTATGTGTGTTAATCCCTTTGAAATCAGCGCAAGCTTTAAACTTTTCTTGGAGTATTTCATGATCAATCACTTCAAGTCTTAATCCCTTTGAAATCAGGGCAAGCTTGAAACACTGGAAAGGTTGGAAACTGCCATTGAATGCGTATTGTCTTAATCCCTTTGAAATCAGGGCAAGCTTGAAACTGTCAGGGGGTAAATTTTCCTTTTGAATCAACACCTTGCAAAGGGCGTTAGGAAAAATTTTCAGTTTACAAAAGATGTATCTGTAAACCTTGCCTTTTGACGGTTTCATGCGGGGTCGGCTCCACGTTTCAAGCGGGGGTGATTGTAGGGCGTTTTTGCGGGGGGATTTTCAATCGTCAAAATCATCGTCCTCATCGTCTTCGGGCATGTCCTCCTCGTTTTCCGGCAGGGTGGGCAGCAAGTCGGCAGGCAATTGCCCCAGCACCACCCCGGCGGGCAGTTTGCTCGGCCCCAAGGCCAGGCGCAGACCTCGGCGGGGCAAGGGGTAGGCGCGAATATCGTCGCTGTGCTCATTCATTAGCGCTGCCAGGCTATCTAGGCAGTGGCGCAATTGGCCTTCAGTGCCACTAAAGAAAAACACCGAATACTGCAAAGGCAGGGCGTATTTTTTCAGTGTGCGGTGAATGCGCCCCAGCCGCCGGGGGCAGGTAATGTCGTAGCAGATGATGTATTCGCGCATCGTTTTGGCCGTGGGGTGTTTGGGTTTAGTCCAGCGCGTCGGTGTCGGCCTCATCCTCTGCGCGGCGGGCTTGGGTGCTGGGGGTGGGCAGGTCGGGGTTGATGCGCTGTGCCAAGTCTTTCACCTGGGCGCTAATGGCGCGGCGCAGCGGGCGGGCGTTTTCCTCATACGCCTGGTAGTAGCGCACCCGCCCCGCCTTGCCCAATAGGCAAGCGCCGTGGCTGGTGCTGAAGTGCTTATCGCGCAAGGTTTGCTGGGCGACCAGGCGCAGGCACAGGCGGTCAACCAGAGGGCGCAGCGGCTCCAGCAGGTCGCAGGCCAGCGATTGGCGGCTGTGGCTGATTTGGTGGTAGTAGCCAATGCAGGGGTCATAGCCCGCCACATGCAGCGCCATTGCCACTTCCGCCGTGGCAATGGTGTAGGTCAGCGACAGCAGGGCGTTGAACGGGTCACGCGGTGGGCGGCGGTTGCGCTCTTCAAAGTGCAGGCTGGCGGGCACTACGGCACGCAGCCCGGCAAAGTAAGCGGCGGCGGCAGCGCCCTCCATGCCGCGCAGGCTGTCTAGGTTGTCGGCCTGGGGCAGGCGCTCAAGCTGTGCTTGCAGTTGGCGCATGGCTTGGGTCAGGGGCTGGCGCTGGGGGCTGTAGTGCTCGCGCAGCTCGTCCAGCGAGGTGATTTGGCGGCGCAGCTTTTCCGCCACCAGGTAGCGGGCATAGCGCAGGCAAAAAGGGGCATCCAGGCTCAGGCGTGTTTGCGTTACGCGGCGGTGAATGTCGTTATGCCCCGGCCCCAGCAGCAGGTGCGGCTCGCCATTGCGCCCGGACAGAAACAGCACGCCCACGCCGCGCTTGCCCAGGTGGCCGAGCAAAGCGGCCTCCAGCGTGACTTTGCCGCGCAGAATCAGGCGGGTCAGCGGAGCCAGCGGCACAGTGGCGCTGCGCTGGCCGTTTTCAAAAAAGGCAATCGCCCCGGCATCGTGTTGCAGGTACACATCGCGGCGGTCAACGTAGAGGCTGGTCATATAGTGATGGTGTAGAGGGCTTGGGCGGTGGTGCTTACACCACGCTAAAAAAGGGGGTGTGAAAGGTGTTGGCCTGCCCCAGGCAGTGGCGTTGCTGGCGGGGGTCTAGGGCGATGATGTGCAGGCGGTCAACGCCGGTATCCAGCAGGTGCTGCATATCGCGTTGGATATGCGCCAGCTCGGCAGGGGTCACCCAAATTTCTGGCACGGATTTTTGACCCGCTACCCGGTAGCTCAAAAAGTAGCGCCCCACCTTGGCTAGGCGTTTGGGGCAACTGATGTCGTAAGCAATGAAGTAGAGGGTACGGGCCATGCAGGGGGTAGGGGGGGAAGGCTAGGAGGTCGGGCCGTCCACCGCAGAGGCAGGGGCAGACGGGGCTTCAGGCTTGGCAAGGGCGGGTAAAGGAGGCAGGGAACACTTCTTGACGATGGCCGCTTGCTCCAGCGCGTCGTACTCGCCTTTCAGGCGGGCGTACTCGGCCTCCTGCTCCTTGGTGCCGCCCAGGGCAAACAGGGCAGGCCAAAACAGAATAAGCCCCACGCCCATGATGGTGGCATCGTTAGAGGCCGCCTCATCCAAACGCGCCCCCAGTTGCGAGATGCGCGGATGCAGGCGCTGCACTTCACCACTGAGTTGTTCACAGTCGTAGTTGTGATACTGGGTGGGCGAAATGTAAGTCGCCGCGATTTTTTTCGAGGAGGTAGAGCAGGCGCTGATAGCCAGAGTGCAAGCCAGAACGGTAGCGGTGGTTTTCTTCATATTTTTCCTTTGCGGTCAGTGATTGGGATGACTGCCAGTGTGCCGCTGGGGGCTGCGCCAAAGTGCTGCGGCAAGCTTGCTAAAGTGCGCAACGGAAGGGAAAAATTGAACGAGTGCTGTTTGACGGGCGCTATCAGTATTGATAGCATTTCTCGCTTGCAAAGGTTTTGAATATGGCTGGAATCGAAAAAATCATCGAACGCATGCGCTCAAGCCCAGACAATGTCCGGTTTGCGGACCTTGTTAAGGTTTGCACCGCGCTTTTTGGGGAGCCTAGAAATACTGGGGGGAGCCACACCATTTTCAAAACGCCGTGGCAAGGAGACCCTCGCATCAATCTGCAACGTGCAGGCGACAAGGCCAAGGCGTACCAAGTCAGGCAGGTGCTTGCGGCCATCGACAAACTGGTATGCAATGAGCAATGAGGCAAAACATGGAACACACCAAATACACCTATCGCGTAATCTGGTCTGCTGAGGATGCAGAGCATGTGGGGCTATGCACCGAGTTCCCCTCCCTCTCCTGGCTTGACCCCGACCCCACCAAGGCACTAGCGGGCATTTTGGATGTGGTGCAAACGGTCGTTGCGGACATGCAGGCCGCTGGCGAGCCTGTGCCCGAGCCGTTATCAGAGCGCAAATTCAGTGGAAACATTGCGGCGCGGGTTACGCCTCTGGTGCATCGCCGCCTAGCGATGGAAGCCGCAGAAAAAGGCATCAGCATGAACCGGCTGATATCCGCCAAGCTGGCTATGT
>JAHAYB010000347.1 GCA_018384835.1 Comamonas sp. | reverse complement strand
CCTGCTGACAAAGAAATGGTCATGCCTGGCGACAACGTGAGCATCACCGTCAAGCTGATTAACCCCATCGCCATGGAAGAAGGTCTGCGCTTTGCGATTCGTGAAGGTGGCCGCACTGTGGGCGCTGGCGTGGTTGCCAAAATCATTGAGTAATTATTGGAATAGTTTTAGGGTTTAGGGGTATAGCTCAATTGGCAGAGCGTCGGTCTCCAAAACCGAAGGTTGTAGGTTCGATTCCTACTGCCCCTGCCACCACCTAAAAGTGGTTAACTCCAAGCCCGCCCTTTTGGCGGGCTTCGGTGTCTGTACGGCAGGTATCTAAATATATTTGCTAGTGCAGAAAGTAAAAAGAAAGTTATGGCGACATCACAAGTTGAAACTGTTACCTCGGGTGCAGACAAAGCCAAGTTAGTGGTTGCAGCACTCTTGGTTGCGGCTGCGATTGCGGGTTTTTATGCCCTGTCTAAACAGGGAGCCTGGGCGCAATGGGGTGCTTTATTAGCGGGACTTGTGGTGGCGGCGGCTGTATTCTTCGTCTCTGAGCAAGGTAAGCGGCTCACGGGCTTTGGTAAGGATTCCGTTAAAGAGGTAAAGAAGGTTGTTTGGCCCACACGCAAAGAAAGCGTACAAATGACCCTGTATGTGTTTGCCTTTGCTGTGGTGATGGCCTTGTTTTTGTGGCTCACAGATAAAACCTTAGAGTGGGTCTTGTACGATTTGGTACTGGGTTGGAGAAGCTAATGACTGATGCCCTTGAGCCTGAAGTGGCTGCTACTACCCCCGCAGAGCCTGCTCACCCTGATATGCGTTGGTATATCGTTCATGCCTACTCTGGTATGGAAAAAGCAGTAGAGCGCAACATTACCGAGCGTGTTGGCCGTGCCGGTATGGAAAGCAAGTTTGGTCGCATCTTGGTTCCCACTGAAGAGGTGGTGGAGATGAAAAACGGCAAACGCAAAACCACGGAGCGTCGTTTGTTCCCTGGCTATGTATTTGTCGAAATGATCATGAATGACGACACTTGGCATTTGGTCAAACAAACCAGCAAAGTCACTGGTTTTATTGGCGGGGCACGCAATCGCCCTGTACCCATCTCGGAGGCTGAGGTGCAGAAAATTGTCGAGCAAATGCAAGAGGGTGCCGACAAGCCACGCCACAAGGTCGAGTTCATGGTGGGCGAGTTGGTTCGTGTCAAGGAAGGCCCTTTTGCCGACTTCAATGGCTCGGTGGAAGAGGTGAACTACGAGAAAAGCCGTCTGCGCGTTTCCGTTACTATTTTTGGCCGCTCTACACCGGTGGAGTTGGAGTTTGCGCAAGTCGAAAAGACTTAATACCTTCGACAAGTGAAGTGTTGGCTCTGGCAGCCTTTGCTTGCTAACAGTTTAGTTTTCACGTATTGGGACTGGCGTGGTGAAAAAAGCAGTTCTTTAACACCCCGGGGAGCCCTAACGCTTTGACCAAAGCGTTTGAGGCGTTTACCCGTAAGGAGTTTTTATATGGCGAAGAAAATCGTCGGTTTTATCAAGCTGCAAGTGCCAGCCGGTAAAGCCAACCCATCCCCACCGATTGGCCCTGCTTTGGGTCAACGTGGCTTGAACATCATGGAATTTTGCAAGGCGTTCAACGCCCAGACCCAAGGCGTAGAGCCTGGTCTGCCATTGCCCGTGGTGATTACCGCTTTTGCTGACAAGAGCTTTACCTTTGTCATCAAATCGCCCCCAGCTGCAGTGCTGATTAAAAAAGCTGCCAAATTGGCGAAAGGCTCGGCTGACCCTCTGAAAGCCAAGGTCGGCAAAATCACCCGCGCACAGTTAGAAGAAATTGCACAAACCAAGCAAAAAGACATGACGGCTGCCGACATGGATGCCGCTGTGCGTACTTTGGCTGGTTCTGCCCGTTCTATGGGCGTGATTGTGGAGGGCGTGTGAGATGGCCAAGCTGACCAAGAAACAAAAAGCCCTGCAAGGCAAAGTGGACTCCAACCGCCTCTACCCTTTTGCTGAAGCCCTGTCTTTGGTGAAAGAGGCCGCTACCGCCAAGTTTGATGAATCCATCGACGTGGCCGTGCAACTGGGCGTGGACCCCCGTAAGTCTGACCAGGTGGTGCGCGGCGCTGTCGTGTTGCCCAACGGCACTGGCAAAACCGCTCGCGTGGCTGTGTTCGCACAGGGTGCCAAGGCGGAAGAAGCCAAGGCTGCTGGTGCTGACATTGTTGGCATGGACGATTTGGCCGCCCAGGTTAAAGCTGGCGACATGCCCTTTGACGTGGTGATTGCTGCACCTGATGCCATGCGCGTAGTCGGCCAACTAGGTCAAATCTTGGGTCCTCGTGGCCTGATGCCTAACCCCAAGGTAGGCACCGTAACCCCTGACGTGGCCACTGCCGTGAAAAACGCCAAGGCCGGTCAAGTGCAATTCCGCGTGGACAAGGCCGGTATCGTGCATTCCACCATTGGCCGCCGCTCGTTTGAAGACGACAAACTGCAAGGCAACTTGGCTGCGCTGATTGATGCGCTGAACAAAGCAAAACCCACTACCAGCAAAGGCCAATACCTGCGCAAAGTGGCAGTTTCCTCCACGATGGGCGTGGGTGTTCGCGTAGATACCCAAACCATCTCGGCGTAAATTTGCTAGAATCTTCGGTTTGCCTGTAAATGGCAGGCTGAATGTGGTGGGCTGCACAGTAGCAATACGTTTTATTGCAACGCTGTGCAGGTCATCCAAGACCGCTGGTGTGGCTTGGCCACTTAATTGACGATATTCACGAAGTGCCAGCGTAGATGGCGAACCCGCTGCAGATGGATAATTTTTCCTCTCACAGTTGGTCGCTGCAAACTAGGCGCGTACCAGGGCAAAAGCCAGGGTACGCATTTGAAGGAGAAGACCTTGAGTCTGAATCGCAGTGAGAAAGAAGCGGTCATCAATGAAGTGACCAGCCTCGCCGCTAAAGCTCAAACGCTTGAGATGGCGGAGTACCGTGGCATCACGGCCGCCGACATGACCAAACTGCGTGCCGATGCCCGCAGCAAAGGTGTCAGCCTGAGCGTGTTGAAAAACACCCTGGCTCGCCGTGCTGTAGCTGGTAGCGCATTTGAAGTCGCGGCTGACCAGATGACCGGCCCGCTGATCTATGGCTTCTCTGAAGACGCAGTTGCTGCCGCTAAAGTGGTTGCTGACTTTGCTAAAACCAATGACAAACTGGTCATTCGTGGCGGCGCGTTTGCAGGTAAAGCCCTGGATATTGACGGCGTTAAAGAGCTGGCAAACATCCCTTCCAAAGACGTACTGCTGTCTCAGCTGTGCGGTCTGCTGATGTCTCCCGTCTCGCGCACCGCTGTGGTGCTGGGTGCATTGGCCGCCAAAAAGGGCGAAGGCGCAGAAGAAGCTGCTGCTGCATAAGAAGTGCACGTGGCATAACCAACCCAATATTGTTAGGAAATCAAAATGGCATTCGATAAAGACGCATTCTTGACCGAACTGGACAGCATGACCGTGCTGGAACTCAATGAGCTGGTCAAAGCGATTGAAGAAAAATTTGGTGTGAGCGCTGCCGCTATGGCCGCTCCTGCTGCTGGCGGCGCTGCTGGCGGCGCTGCTGCTGCTGAAGAAAAAACCGAATTTGACGTAGTGCTGCTCGAAGCTGGCGCTAACAAAGTGTCGGTGATTAAGGCTGTACGTGAAATCACCGGTCTGGGCCTGAAAGAAGCCAAAGACCTGGTGGACGGCGCTCCTAAGCCTGTTAAAGAAGGTGTTGCTAAGGCCGACGCTGATGCAGCCCTGAAAAAGCTCGAAGAAGCTGGTGCCAAGGCCGAGCTGAAATAATTCTCAGGCTTGCCCCACAAGGCTGGAGTGCCCCCCAAGGGTCTCCAGCCTTTGCCGCCTATAGCTCTAGGTGGTAGGTGGGCAGCA
Organism: Comamonas sp.; assembly: GCA_018384835.1. Taxonomy (GTDB): domain Bacteria; phylum Pseudomonadota; class Gammaproteobacteria; order Burkholderiales; family Burkholderiaceae_C; genus Comamonas. The sequence goes on along the minus strand of JAHAYB010000347.1, from coordinate 5,969 downwards.
GCTAGTCCCACACTTGATGAAGCGATAGAGCACACGAAAAAAAATAGCGCGTCTGTTTTTCTTCGTGTCTTCTAACCACCCGACAGTAGAAGATGCCTTGGCTCGGGCGATGTGCAATGCGTCGCTGTCCGCCATTGGTTGGTAGTGGCCAACCGCCAAGAAACTGGCAAAAGTTGAGTCCGCTTTTGCCTAGCAGTGTCGCCCCAGACCCAGGACCGCAGTCTTAGCCCGGAGATCTCATGGCCCCCGTACCCACCTATAGTTACACCGAACGCAAGCGCATTCGTAAAAGCTTTGGCAGCCGCGACAGCGTGCTGCAAGTGCCTTACCTGCTGCAAATGCAAGAAGATGCTTACACCGCATTCCTGCAAGCAGATACGCCACCCAAAAAACGCACTGATGATGGCCTACAGGCGGCCTTCAATTCAGCCTTCCCCATCGTCTCGCACAACGGCTTTGTGGAGATGAAGTTTGTTGAGTACAACCTCGGCAAACCCGTGTTTGACGTGCGTGAATGCCAAACCCGTGGTTTGACCTTTGCCTCGGCGGTGCGTGCCAAGGTGCAGCTCATCATCTATGACCGCGAGTCTTCCACCTCGCAAAACAAGGTGGTTAAAGAAGTCAAAGAGCAAGAAGTTTACATGGGCGAAGTGCCCTTAATGACAGAAAAAGGCTCTTTTATTGTCAACGGCACTGAGCGCGTGATTGTGTCGCAGTTGCACCGCTCCCCCGGCGTGTTCTTTGAGCACGACAAGGGCAAAACCCATAGCTCGGGCAAGCTGCTGTTTAGCGCTCGCATCATCCCCTACCGTGGTTCTTGGCTGGACTTTGAGTTTGACCCCAAAGACCTGCTGCACTTCCGTGTGGACCGTCGCCGCAAGATGCCGGTAACGATTCTGCTCAAGGCCATTGGCATGAGCGCCGAGCAAATTCTGGCGCACTTCTTCGTCAACGACAACTTCCGCCTGATGGACTCGGGCGCACAAATGGAGTTGGTGGTGGACCGCCTCAAAGGCGAGATTGCCCGCTTTGACATTACCGACAAGAGCGGCAAAGTGGTCGTGGCGAAAGACAAGCGCATTACCGCCCGCCACACCCGCGACCTGGAGCAGTCGGGCACCAAGTTTGTCAGCGTGCCGGAAGACTTCCTGCTGGGTCGTGTGCTGGCCAAAGGTATTGTGGATGAAGACACCGGCGAAATTCTGGCCAAACCCAACGAAGAGCTGACCGAAACCCTACTGAAAAAACTGCGCAGCGCCAATGTGCAAGACATCCAGTGCATTCACACCAATGAACTGGACCAAGGCGCTTACATCTCCCAGACCCTGGGCATTGATGAAACCGTGGATGAAACCGCTGCTCGCGTACAAATCTACCGCATGATGCGCCCCGGCGAGCCGCCTACCGATGATGCGGTGCAAGCCCTGTTCCAGCGCCTGTTCTATAACCCCGACACCTACGACCTGTCGCGCGTTGGGCGCATGAAGTTCAACGCCCGCATCGGCCGTGAAGAAGCCACTGGTGCAATGGTGCTGGACAACGACGACATTCTGGCCGTGGTGAAAATCTTGGTCGATTTGCGCAACGGTAAAGGCCAAGTCGATGACATTGACCACCTAGGCAACCGCCGCGTACGCTGCGTGGGCGAACTGGCTGAAAACCAGTACCGCACCGGCTTGGCACGGATTGAAAAAGCCGTGAAAGAGCGTCTGGGTCAGGCCGAAAACGATCCCCTGATGCCGCATGACCTGATTAACTCCAAGCCCATTTCTGCGGCCTTGAAAGAGTTCTTCGGCTCTTCGCAACTGAGCCAGTTCATGGACCAGACCAACCCCCTGGCTGAGATTACGCACAAGCGCCGCGTCTCCGCCCTGGGCCCAGGCGGTTTGACCCGCGAACGTGCCGGCTTTGAGGTGCGCGACGTTCACGTCACCCACTATGGCCGCGTCTGCCCAATTGAAACGCCAGAAGGCCCCAACATTGGCCTGATTAACTCGCTGTCGCTGTATGCACGCCTGAATGAGTACGGCTTTATCGAAACCCCCTACCGCCGCGTGGTGGATGGCCAGGTCACCGATGAAATTGATTACCTTTCCGCCATTGAAGAGGGCAAATACATCATCGCCCAGGCCAACGCCGAGCTGGATGAACAAGGCCGTCTGGTAGGCGACCTGGTCTCTGCCCGTGAAGAGGGCGAATCCACCCTGCTGTCGCCCGAGCGTGTGCAGTACATGGACGTGTCGCCCGCGCAGATTGTGTCGGTGGCCGCCTCGCTGATTCCCTTCCTGGAGCACGACGACGCCAACCGCGCTTTGATGGGTGCCAACATGTCGCGCCAAGCCGTACCGGTGCTGCGCCCTGAAAAACCTATGGTGGGCACAGGCATTGAGCGCGTAGCCGCGATTGACTCCGGCACCGTGGTGACGGCTAACCGTGGCGGCGTGGTTGACTACGTGGATGCCACCCGCATTGTGATTCGCGTCAACGACGACGAAGCCCTGGCTGGGGAAGTGGGTGTTGATATCTACAACCTCATCAAATACCAGCGCTCTAACCAGAACACCAACATCCACCAACGCCCCATCGTCAAGCGCGGTGATGTGCTGGCCAAGGGGGATGTGATTGCTGATGGCGCATCGACCGACCTGGGCGAAATCGCCATTGGTCAGAACATGCTGATTGCCTTCATGCCCTGGAATGGCTACAACTTCGAGGATTCGATTTTGATTAGCGAGCGTGTGGTGGCCGAAGACCGCTACACCAGCATCCACATCGAAGAACTGGTCGTTATGGCGCGTGACACCAAGCTGGGCGCGGAAGACATCACCCGCGACATTCCCAACCTGAGCGAAACGCAAATCAACCGCCTGGACGAGTCCGGCATCATCTACGTGGGCGCTGAAGTGCAGCCCGGCGACGTGCTGGTCGGCAAGGTCACGCCCAAGGGTGAAACTACCCTCACGCCCGAGGAAAAACTGCTACGCGCCATCTTTGGCGAAAAAGCCAGCGATGTGAAAGACACCTCGCTGCGTGTGGACCAAGGCAGCTCCGGCACGGTGATTGACGTGCAAGTCTTTACCCGTGAAGGCATCCAACGCGACAAACGCGCCCAGCAAATCATTGACGATGAGTTAAAGCGCTTCCGTTTGGATTTGAACGACCAACTGCGTATCGTGGAGGCCGACCAGTTTGCCCGTATCGAAAAGCTGCTGCTGGGCAAAAAAGCCAACGGCGGCCCGCAAAAGCTGGCCAAAGGCGCGGTGCTAGATAAAGCCTATCTGGACGGCCTAGACAACAAGCACCACTGGTTTGATATTCGCCCTGCTGACCAAGCCGTGGCCGACCAATTGGAATCCATGAAAAAAGCCATGGAGGTCACCCGCCACAGCTTTGACCAAGCCTTTGAAGAAAAGCGCAAAAAACTCACCCAGGGCGATGAGCTGCCCGCCGGCGTGCTGAAAATGGTCAAGGTCTATCTGGCGGTGAAACGCCACCTGCAACCGGGCGACAAAATGGCTGGCCGCCACGGGAACAAGGGCGTGGTCTCCAAAATTGTGCCGGTGGAAGATATGCCTTTCTTGGAAGACGGAACCCCCGCTGACATCGTGCTCAACCCCCTGGGCGTGCCTTCGCGCATGAACATCGGGCAGGTGCTGGAAGTCCACCTGGGCTGGGCCGGCAAGGGTCTGGGCCAGCGCATTGGCGACATGCTGCAACAGCAGGCCAAGACTGCCGAGCTGCGCCAATTCCTGCAAGAGGTCTATAACACCCGTGGTCACAGCGAGGACTTGGCGCAACTGAGCGACGAGGAAATCGTCGCCATGGCGCATAACCTAGAAAGCGGCGTGCCTTTTGCCTCCCCCGTGTTTGACGGCGCTTCTGAGGCGGAAATCAAGGACATGCTCAAGCTGGCCTACCCCGATGACCTCAAAAAGCGCAAGGGCCTCACCGACACCCGCACCCAAGCCTATCTGTACGACGGGCGCACCGGCGAGCGCTTTGAGCGCCCCACCACCATCGGCTACATGCACTACCTGAAGCTGCACCACTTGGTCGATGACAAGATGCACGCCCGCTCCACTGGCCCCTACTCACTCGTGACGCAGCAGCCCCTGGGCGGTAAAGCCCAGTTTGGTGGCCAGCGTTTTGGGGAAATGGAAGTTTGGGCGCTGGAAGCCTATGGCGCGGCCTATGTGCTGCAAGAGATGCTCACCGTCAAGTCCGACGACGTGCAAGGCCGCACCAAGGTGTACGAAAGCATTGTCAAGGGCGAGCACGCCATTGAAGCCGGAATGCCGGAGTCGTTCAACGTTCTGGTCAAGGAGATTCGCTCCTTGGGCTTGGACATTGAAATGGAACGTTCTTAATTCGAAGGGCTAGAGTTTTATGAAATCCTTACTCGACCTATTCAAGCAGTTCACCCCTGATGAGCATTTCGATATCATCAAAATTGGCTTGGCCTCGCCCGAGAAAATCCGTTCTTGGTCGTTTGGTGAGGTGAAAAAACCTGAAACCATCAACTACCGCACCTTCAAGCCCGAGCGCGATGGTCTGTTCTGCGCCAAAATTTTTGGCCCAGTCAAAGACTATGAATGCCTGTGCGGCAAGTACAAGCGCCTCAAACACCGTGGTGTAATTTGCGAAAAATGCGGCGTAGAAGTGACCCAGACCAAAGTGCGCCGCGAGCGCATGGGTCACATCGACCTGGCCGCGCCCTGCGCCCACATCTGGTTTTTGAAGAGCCTGCCCAGCCGTCTGGGCATGGTGCTGGACATGACGCTGCGCGACATCGAGCGTGTGCTCTACTTTGAAGCCTATGTCGTCACCGACCCCGGCATGACCGCGCTCAAGAAGTACTCCATCATGAGCGAGGACGAGTACGACGCGAAATGCGAAGAGTATGGCTACGATGAGTTCACCGCCAAAATGGGCGCGGAAGGCATTAAAGAACTACTCGAAGGCATTGAGCTAGACGCAGAAATCGAGCGCCTGCGCGGCGACCTGACTGGCTCGGAAGCCAAGGTCAAGAAAAACGCCAAGCGCTTGAAAGTGCTGGAAGCCTTCAAAAAATCCGGTATCAAGCCCGAATGGATGGTACTGGACGTGCTGCCCGTGCTGCCGCCCGACCTGCGCCCGCTGGTTCCGCTGGACGGTGGCCGCTTTGCCACCTCTGACCTCAACGACCTGTACCGCCGCGTCATCAACCGCAACTCGCGCCTGGCGCGTCTGCTGGAGCTGAAAGCGCCCGAAATCATCGCCCGCAACGAAAAGCGCATGTTGCAAGAAGCCGTGGACAGCCTGCTGGACAACGGCCGCCGTGGCAAGGCCATGACCGGCGCAAACAAGCGTGCGCTCAAGTCGCTGGCCGACATGATTAAGGGCAAGGGCGGCCGCTTCCGTCAAAACTTGCTGGGCAAGCGCGTGGACTACTCGGGCCGTTCGGTGATTACCGTCGGTCCATACCTGAAACTGCACCAGTGCGGCCTGCCCAAGCTGATGGCCTTGGAGCTGTTCAAGCCCTTTATCTTTGCCCAGTTGGAGCAGCGTGGCATTGCCACCACCATCAAGGCGGCGAAGAAAGAGGTTGAAACCGGCACGCCCGTGGTTTGGGACATTCTGGAAGAGGTGATTAAAGAGCACCCCATCATGCTCAACCGTGCGCCTACGCTGCACCGTTTGGGCATCCAGGCGTTCGAGCCTATCTTGATTGAAGGCAAGGCCATCCAACTGCACCCCCTAGTCTGCGCGGCATTTAACGCCGACTTTGACGGTGACCAGATGGCCGTGCACGTGCCCCTGTCGGTGGAAGCGCAAATGGAAGCACGTGCCCTGATGCTGGCCTCCAACAACGTGCTGTTCCCCGCCTCGGGCGAGCCTTCCATCGTGCCCTCGCAGGACGTGGTGCTGGGTCTGTACCACGCCACCCGCGACAAAATCAATGGCAAGGGCGAAGGCATGGTCTTTGCCGA
>JAHAYB010000333.1 GCA_018384835.1 Comamonas sp. | reverse complement strand
CGGGCAGCAAACAGGCGTGCCAGTAGGGGCGGTGTGCCTGCCTGCTCCAAAGCGGCGATGTGCTCGGCGGGAGCGTGGCGTTCAATCAGTTGCAGGGGCATAGCAATTCAAAAGAGGGGCAGGGCTGGCGCTTATTCTGTGGCTGCGCCTGAATCAGCGCCGCGACGAAATCCAGATACCGCCCACAATCAAAATAAACGCCGCTGCGTGGTACAACTGCGGCGCTTGCCCCAGCACCAAGACTGACAGCACAGCGGTAAACAGCGGCAATAAATTGGCAAAAAAGCCAGCAATGGTCGGGTTAGAGCGGCGCACCCCCCAGCCCCAGAAGTGGTAGGCCATCAGCGCTGGACCGATGGCGATAAACAGCAAAATCGCCGCCAACTTCCACCCCATGACCAGCACAAACGCCCCCATAGCTACCTCTGCGCCAGTAAACAGGCTAGACCACAGTACGCCAAAGAACATCTGCGCCAGCAAAAATGCCTTCCAGTCACTGCGAAACGTTGACGGCCCAGGGGCTTTTGTAAGTAGCCAGGTGTAGAGCGACCACAGCAGCGTTGCCAGCAGCATGAATAAATCGCCAGCAACCAGTTGCAAGTCCAGCAGCACCTGTATCTGCCCACGTGAGAGCACCAACACCACCCCAGCAATAGAGAGCAGCGCCCCCAGCATTTGCCGCCCCGTAATGGCAATGCCCCAAATCAAACGCCCCAGCGCCAGCATCCAAATAGGCATACTGGAGTTGACGAGGGTCGCGTTTAGCGGCGTTGACGTTTTAAGTGCCAAGTACAGCAGGCTGTTGTAGCAGCCAATACCCAACAAACCCAGTACCGCATAAGCACGCCAATGCTGCCAAAGGGGGCTGCCCTTTGCCAGCGCCCGCCAAGCAAATGGCAACAGCAGCAGGCAGGCGAGCAGCCAGCGCCCCAAGTTCAGGGCGAAGGGGGAAATCAGCTCATGGGCCAAGCGGCCAATCACCGCATTGCCCGCCCATAGCAGCGGGGCGGTGGTGAGCAGGGCCATCGTGCCCAGATTCAGTGGTTGGCTCATGCGCTAATGCGCTGGCGCAAGCGTGGTTCGATAGCGCCAGCGGCCTCTAATACTGGGTAGGCCATGGAGCACAGCAAGGAGTTGATGCGCTTGAACTCGGCAATCATGTCAATGTGTAGGGAGCTGGTCTCAATACTCTTGACCGCGCCTACCGATAAACGGTCCAAATGGCTGGCGGCATAGGCCAGCTCCAACTCACGAAAGCGGGCTTTTTCTTGCAGCAGCTTTTGTGCATCGCGTACATTGCCGCTTAAAAACACCCCCATGGCTAGGCGCAGATTGGCCAGTAGCAAAGCGTGCATTTCATTCACCTCTTCTAAGCCGGCTTTGGAAAATTCACGGCCTTTTTTGATTTTCTTTTCCTCAATTTCTTGGAGCACCCGCTCTACCAAGTCGCCTACCTGCTCCATATTGATGGTAAAGCTCATTACCTCGGTCCAGCGCCCGCCTTCGGCCTCATCGAGTTCAGCACGCGATATTTTGGTCATGTAGTACTTGATGGCTGAGTACAGGTCATCGACCTGGTCATCCAAGCCTTTGAGGTCTTGCGCCAAATCCAAGTCGTTATCCTCCCAAACCTTACGCAGGCCAATCAGCATAGTCTCTACCACATCGGCCAGGTGCAGCGCCTCACGCGCGGCGCAGGAAATTGCCAAAGAAGGCGTGGCCAAGGCAGTACTGTCCAAGTGGTGAGGGCGTGAGCTGCTGGCGGGCTGGCTAGGCTCGGGCAGAATTTTCTCTACCGCACGGGCGACATGCTCGGTCAAGCCAATACACACCAGCGCCACAATCAGATTAAAAACCAGGTGAAACGCCACCACTTGCGCCCCCACATGGGGCAGCAAACTCGGTGCCCACTGGTGCCAGGGACCAATCAGCGGAATCATCACCGCCACGCCAATCAGGCGAAACAGCAAATTGCCTACTGGCACTTGCCGCGTTTGGATGCTGGATCTGAGCGTAGTCAGCACAGCCAGCATACCGCTGCCCAGGTTTGCGCCGATGACCAAACCCAGCGCCACCTCTGCCGGAATGCCGCCTGAGCCTGCCAAGGTAGAGACCAGCAGCACCGTCGCCAAGCTGGAGTAGGAAATAATCGCCAGCACCGCGCCGGTAATGATTTCCAGGGTGATATCGCTGGTCAGCGCCATCAGCAGGGTGCGCACCACATCGGATTGGGTGAGCACCAGGGTTGCCTCGGTAATCAAGCGCAGCGCCAGCAACATCAGCCCCAGGCCAATCAGCACCCGCCCAACGCGCCCAGCAGTGCTGTCTTGGCGCGCCACAAACAACACCACGCCCGTAAAAATACACAGTGGCGAGAGCCAAGATAAGTCCAGCGAAAACACCACCGCCATCAGGCTAGAGCCAATATCGGCACCCAACATTACCGCCAAAGCGGCTGCCAGCCCAATCATCCCTTGCCCCACAAAGGCCGAAACAATCAGCGCTGTGGCCGTACTGGACTGCACCACCGCCGTCACCCCCATTCCTGAGAGCATGGCCGTTGGCCGGGTACGCACCCCCTTGGCAATCAACTGGCGCAAGTTGGCACCAAAGACGCGCAAAATGCCCGTGCGCACCATTTGTATGCCCCACACCAATAGGGCAATCGCGGCCAGAAGGTTCAATAAATGCTGCATAAAAGCGCCTAAATCGGCAAAAAAATTCAACGCCGCCCAAGCCGCGCAAGGGGGCAAATATAAGGGATGGCTCTTGGCCCCGAGCTGTACATGGGCAGATTAGACGCTAGCTTGCACAGCAGTGCGCTCAAGAGTGGCGTAGAATACGCCGTTT
>JAHAYB010000316.1 GCA_018384835.1 Comamonas sp. | reverse complement strand
CCACTGGAAAATGTCACGCTGCGCCCTTGAATGCTTTGCAGCATCCAGCCATCGACAGAATCGTTCAATCGCACACGGCGCGCTTTACCTGCCATCGTGATGATGATGCTGGCAGTCTTCTCGCCAGCCACGACACCAGAGAGCTGGGCAGTGCTCAGATTGTCGACCGCTTCGGACGCTGCAGCACTAGGCGCAGGAGGAGGCGGAGGTGGTGGGCGGCGTGTGAGTTGAAACAGCGGGCGCTCCAGCAATGCCAGAAAACGGTTGGTATCGACCGACTGGCGCTCAGGCAAGGCGGGCAGCATTTGCAAATAATCATTAGTGACCGGTACGGGCGCTATCCAGCGGGCATTACGCAAGCTACCGTCTGGGTTTAGCCATAACGAAGCTAAAACCGCTAGCAGTGCCACATTCAGCACACCCAAAACAGGCATTGCATAGCGCTTCATGGATGCCTCCGCAGCACACTAAGATTTAGTTGCACCGATAAGCGCTGAACCCCACTTTTGTTGGGCGCACCATAACCTTGCACTACCAAAGTATCAATCAGGATGGCCGGTTTTTCTGCCGCCAAGCCTGTTAAAGCGGCTTGCAGCGCGACCATTTCACCTTCAGCGCGGACAGACAAAGGAATACGTTCAAAGCCTTTTTCTTCTTTCGCGGGCAGGACTTGGCTACTCGCTATATCTAGACCTGCTGCAACCAATATGCCGCGAATGCGCTGCTGTACGGTGTTGCCTGTCTGATTGGTATCTTGCTCTTGCGGATAGACGTATTGCGCTATCAAACTTTGACCCTGGGCCTGCGCCTTGGCTAAGCCATCGCTATTCGCCTCTAAGCCCAGCAGACGCGCATAGCGTGGCTCTAGTTCATCAAGTCGATTTTCAGCCCAGTAGTGTTTTTGATAAACATAAATGCCAACCAGCATCAAAGGCAGAGCCAGCAATGCCAACAGAATTAATACCGTGGCGGTTTCGCGGCGAACATTGAGTTTCATGGTGCCCCCTTAGGCAAAACAGCAGGGGCACTAGAAGCGGGAGCATGGGAAGTGCTTTCAGGCCCAGAGGAAAAGCGGCTCTTAGGCCTTGGTGCGCTGGAGGGTGGGACAGCAGCGTCAGCAGCGGGGGCCTGTTGTGACGCTGCAGAATTTGCTGGGGAATCCGTAGGTGTAGTCTGCAGCTCATCCACGACTGCCACACCCCGTGTCTCCGACGCCACCATAGAAAAAACTGCAGGATCTAGCTCAAATTCGATAATAAAGCTTTCGGCAGTGGCACCCGGACTGCGGTTTGCTGCAGAAGGCGCGCGAACATTTTTAAAGCCATTTTTATTACCAAGCAATTGCATCAGCGTCGCTGAATTTGCGGTAAGGCCATTGATAGTGACTTTCAATCCCTGCAATTGCAGACTTTGCAACGAGGTGTCGTCTGGCAATGTTTGGGTCATCGCCTCCATCAACAGTAAAGAGTCAACACGCTCAGCCAACATACTGCGCAAAACTTCTAACTCATCGATAGAGCGCACGAAAATTTCACGCTGGCCTAAGAGCGCTGTAGTACGCGCTTGCAGTGCGTCATAAGCAATGACGGCCTGTATAGCCCGCAGTCGCAATTGCATAGTTGGCGTGGTAACTATGGCGCAAGTTAAAAGCAGCCCCGAGGCTAGCAATCCATAACCAACACGGCGGCGCTTGGCGCTATGTTGCACACGCCGCGCCTCGCCCCAGCCCTCTAACAAAATAGGTCGATTATTAGGTGCGAATGCCCATACTTCAGGTGCCGCATTAGCGGCTAAACGATGCTGCTGCGTACCAATATATTGCTCTACCTGCTTGCGCGATACGAGAACTACATGGACCTCTATACCGCCCACCTGCACTGGCTGCGCGCTGTAGCCCCACACCATGTCAGCTGCAGCGAATGGACTGACACTGCGCAGATCAATTTCAACTGCTTGGGCAATTTGCGCAGCCGACATATTGGGCATATGCAAGGTTCGGCGCAAAAGAATATCTTCAGGCAGCTCGATCGCATCGAAGCGTGCCGAATGCGTCTCTCCTCCCTCTACCAGCTGCCCGCCCAGCCAAACGGCCTCCTGCCCGTCGGCGTGTAAAACGCGCACCGGCAAGTCTGGTGTTAGCCAAGCCAGCGCAGAGGAGCGATGCAGTCCCTGCCAAGAGCGGCGTATTTCTGGCCAAAGCGTACGGAGATCTAACCCGAAGAAGCGCGAAGAAGGTTCAGCTGTGGACATGTTGTAGGGTCAAACGCCTGTTACTGGCACGGCTTGCGTCCAGTGTGCAGCGTTAAAAATGCGCCAAGGCAGGCCTGAGCGGGAGTCGGGACGAATATCAATGCTGCGTGAAACAACAACTTGCATGCCGTCAGCAAGGGCGACGCGAGCCTGTAATTTGTAACGTGAAGAGGCAAGGTTTCCAATAAATGGAGCATTCAGG
>JAHAYB010000305.1 GCA_018384835.1 Comamonas sp. | reverse complement strand
GCTCGTAAAAATCGCCCATGCGGTAGAGCACCAGGGTGTCCGGGTAGTCTTTTTTGATAGCAAGGTATTGCGCCATCATGGGTGTGTGATTTTTCAGGTCTTCCGAAAATGGGTTTTTCTCATTGTAAGTGTTTGATTTTTCTAAATTCATTGTTTTTCGAGAACCTTTGCAAACCAGCCGAAAGCATCAAGAAGCGCATTGAATAGGCAGTTTTGTGTAGCTAAAATGTAGCTAAAATTGCACCACCATAACAACTGCCCGAGGAGTGTATGCGCTTCACCTTTACCCAGGACAACCTTGCCAAACTCACGCCCGCAGTCCGTCCCATCGTCAAAGACGGCAAGATGGTGGGCGTTGAGAAAGTGGCTGTCCCCAAGCAATACATTGTCTATGACGCAGGCGCGAACGTAGCGCCTGGCTTTGGCATGTACGTGGGGGCGCGGCGCAAGACCTTTGTCCTGCAAACCCGTGTTGGCCCCCGAGTCACCAAGGTGGTGCTGGGCGACTATCCCCGCCTGAACGTCAACACCGGGAACGCATTGACGGATGCGCGGCTTGTGGCAAGCGATGTCCGCTTTGCCATGAAGCGCGGCGAGGACATCCAGCAGTTGCGCACCGAGGAACGGGCGATAGTGGCAACCACGCTGGGCGACGTGCTGCGCAACTACCTGCACCAGTACCAGCATGGCAAAGACCCCCGGCAGAATTCCATCAAGGCCATTGAAGCGGCCATTCGGCGGCTTCAACCCTGGCTAGGCAAATCCTTGCGGTCAATCGGCAGCACCACGGTGGACGACATTTGGCAACTGATTGCCGTGGAGCAGGGCCATCGCACCGCCGCAGAGCAAACGCTGATGTGGTGCCGTGCCGCGTTCAACGTGCATATCGAGCGGCAGCAGGCGGACAGGAATCGCGCATCGTTCGACGGGGAATTGCTGGTCAACCCGTTCAACATCGCACGCCGCAAGATGCGAACCCGCAGCGAATTGGAAGCCCAGTACGACGACAACAAAGTCCGCAACCCCGTAGAGAACACGCCGGAACGCCTGGGGGTATGGCTGGATGCGCTATGGGATAAGCGCAGCCGCAACCGCGATGCCGTGGATTACATGATGTTGACTCTGTTGCTGGGAGCGCGGCGCAGCGAAACGGCCCAGCTCGTATGGCGCGACCGGCTGCTGGCGGCAGGGCTCAAGGAGGTGGATTACAGCGTATTGACGTTGCCCGATGGTGATGGTGTCGGGCAGGTTACGTTTCGCGGCACCAAAAGCGGGGCCATGCATAGCGTGCCGCTGGGCCGCTTTGCAACCTGGCTGATGCGCCAGCGGCACCAGGACTACCACGACCAACTCTTTGTGTTCCCTGCTTCATCCAAGAACCCGGCCACTAAAAGCCCGCACTACAACAGCCCGCGTGAATTCGTGGCTTCGCTGCGCACGACCTTGGAGCGCCAGAGTTTGCAGAAGGCATGGGATGCCTACGCCACGACCTTCAAAGCCAAGGGGCAGCAGCCGCCCATGACATTGGAGCAGTTCGCGCAGCCGTATCCGCCTCAATGGAAGTTCACCATGCACGACCTGCGGCGCACGTTCTGCACCGTGGCCGTCAATATCGAGGGCATGCCCTACGCCGTGGTGCAGCAACTGATGAACCACAGCCAAATGGGCAACGTAACGGCCCGCTATGGCAAGCCCACCAAGGAGGCGCTGCGCAAGCACATGCAAGAGTTGGAGAACGAACTTCTCCGTTACGCTACCGCCTTGCCGCAGATACAGATGGAGGACTAGGCGATGAGCACGGAAGACATGGACAGCGAAGACACGGGCAACGAAGCGAAGGCCAGAGACTTCGAGGCCGAGCACAACAAATTATTGGAAGACATCATGGCCTTGCCCGAGGCTGCGCGCAGCGTGAAATTGCTGTCCGCAGCGAAGACGGCGCTCATTCTGGATTGTTCTGTCGTTACCTTGGAACGGCGGCGCAAGAAGAAAGAACCACCGCCACCAGCCCCCAACCATGTAGGCGGGAAAAAGGGCAACGAAGTGAAGTACCTCGCGAGCACGTTGGTGGAGTACATCCGGGGCTTGCCCATCAGCCAGCCAAACACCTATCCAGAGACGGTCAACCCTTCCGCTCTTGCGGTAAACGCTGCTGCATCAACCGAAACCGCGTTGGCACAAACCGGCGCACAGCGGCACTTGCATAAATACTGCAATGGCTTGGCCGTGGAGGAAGAAGCGGCGCTCATGCCCTTCTTTGTCAGCCCTCAAGGCTTGGTGCTGTCGCCATGCTGGGATGAGTCTGCGGCCATGTTCGAGTCGTATTGGGACGACTCCACGGACGTGGATTGGAAGGCATGGCCCGAGGCACTGGCCGCCGTATGGCAGGATGAATCCACCCGTCAGGGCTGGCTCAAAACCGCAGACCAGTTGGCACCCGGCCTGCGTCAGCGCGCAGAGGCCATCCGGCACAAACACCTATCCAGCATCTAGGGGGGCGGCAGCCCTTCCAGCAGGTTGTCCGGTAGGGGCAACGCCCGCGCATCCACCACGACCCCATCCAGCGCGGCGCATACACGGTATGCAATCAGTTCCGATGGCATGCCGTTGGCGATGAGTTCCAGCAACTGGGGAAACTCCAGTGCGGCCTTGGCAGCGATGTTGGGATAGGGCTTGCAGAACTCCACGCCCTGTTCGGTGGCGAAGGCTTCCAGGCACTGTCGGGCCGTCAGTACGTCGTTCAATAGCAGGTAGTCTGGCCGAACCCGAGCGGAAAAAATAAGCATTGGCTTAGTATGCCTCAGGCAGGCTGTGCGCTGCCCTATGTCAGCGCGTTGCAGAAATTCTGTGCCACCATCTCAGGCTTCGAGAGGATTGAACGCATGACATTCCAAGAACTACTGGACGAACTGGCCGAAGCCGCCCGCAGCAACCGGGCAAGGGCACCCAATTCGAGAAACTGATAGCCAACTACCTGTTGACCGACCCGCAGTACGCCGACCGCCTGGCCGATGTCTGGCTGTGGGAGGAATGGCCCGACCGTTGGAGCACGGACGTGGGCATTGACTTGGTGGCACGCGAGCGCGGCACGGGCGAGTATTGGGCCATCCAGTGC
>JAHAYB010000261.1 GCA_018384835.1 Comamonas sp. | reverse complement strand
CAGGCGCTGCTACTGCTCAACACCCCCTACACCTATGGCGGCAATACCCCCCAGGGCGGTTTTGATTGCAGCGGCTTGGTGCAGTACGCTGTAGCCAGCTTGTACCCACAACCGCCCCCAGCGCTGCCGCGCAGTACGGCGCAATGGGCGCAGGCCAGCCAGCCGATTGCCCGCCAGGCTTTGCAGCGGGGGGATTTGGTGTTCTTCAACACCAATGGCCAGCCTTATTCGCACATGGGCATTTATGCGGGTAATGGGCAGTTTGTTCACGCCCCTTCCAGCGGCGGTACGGTGCAGAAGGCGGCCTTGGGCAATCCCTACTTTGCCAAGCGCTTTACCCAGGCGCGTCGAGTCTTTCGCTGATGCGGTTGTTATTTTTCATCACCATTTCAATACACTTGCAATTTATGAATACCTTGCACACACCACAGCGCTGGCTTGCTGCCGGGCACTTTTTTGTACCTGCTGGCCGTGTAAAGCTGCGTTTGGCTACGGCGATTGCAGCGCTAGCAGGCGCTTTGGCGCTGGCTTTGGGGGTGGCTGCGCCCGCTCATAGCGCTGGGGCAGCGGCACAAAGCCAAGAGCTACCAGCTAGCGTGAAGGCCGCATTGAAAAAGCTAGAGATTGCGCCCGAGGCCGTCACCGCCTACGTCGCCCCCGTGGATGCCCAGCAGCCCGCCCGCTTGGCCTGGCAAGGGCAGCGGGAGATGAACCCCGCCTCCGTCATGAAGCTGGTCACCACCTACGCCGCCCTAGAGCAACTGGGCCCGGCCTATGTATGGCGCACACCGCTTTATTTGGATGGGCAGATAGAGGGCGGCACATTGCGCGGCAACGTCTATCTGCGCGGCGTGGGCGACCCTAAGCTGGTCTCTGAACGCCTATGGTTGCTGCTGGGGCGCTTGTACGGCCTGGGGGTGCGGGTGATTGTGGGCGACATCATTGTTGACCGCAGCGCCTTCACCCTGCCCGCCCACGACCCTGGCGCTTTTGATAACGAGCCTTACCGCCCCTACAACGTCGGCCCTGATGCGCTGCTCATCAACTACAACAGCCAGGTTTTGGCCTTTGTGCCTGATGTGCAAGCGGGCGTGGCACGCATCCACTACGAGCTGCCCATGGGCAATATGCAGTTGCCTAGCAGCGTCCCCCTTGCGCCTGCGGGCACGGCTTGCCAAAGCGTGCGCAGCCATTTGCAGTTGCAATGGGACGATGCCAACACCATGCGTTTGAGCGGGCAATACCCCGCACGCTGCGGCGTGCTGCACTGGCCCATGGCCTTGCCCGAGCCTGAGCGCTTTGCCCACCGCGCTGTTGAGGGCATGTGGCGCTCTATGGGCGCGGCGCTAACGGGCACGGTGCGCGATGGCCGTGTGCCTGAGCACCTCAGCCCTGTTTGGGACACCGTCTCGCCCGCTCTGGCCGAGGTGGTGCGCGACACCAATAAATACAGCAACAACGTGATGGCCCAGCAACTGCTCTTAACCTTGGGCAAAGAGCAAGTGGATAACCCCAGCTTTAACGGTGGGCGCAACGCCATTGCCAGTTGGTGGAGCCAGCGCTGGCCACACAACCGCCCGCCGGTGATTGATAACGGTGCGGGTCTGAGCCGCCAAGCCCGCATTAGTGCCCAGGCCATGGGGCAAATGCTCCAAAGCGCCTGGGCCTCGCCGGTGATGGCGGAGTTCATCGCCTCCTTGCCCATTGCTGGTACGGACGGCACGATGCGCCGCAGCAAAACCCGTGCCCACGCCCATTTGAAAACCGGCTCCCTGCGTGATGCCAACGCCATTGCTGGCTACGTGCTAGGAGCCAGTGGCCAGCGCTACGTGGTGGTGGCCTTTATCAACCACCCCAAGGCCGGGCAGGCACGCCCCGCCCTGGATGCGCTGGTTGATTGGGCGGGCGAGCAGTAGCCCTCCAGCAATCAGCCGTCCTTTAAGCCGCCGCTGGTCTGCCGTAGGTAGCGGTAAAGCTGGCGGTGGCCAAGGCGTTGGCGTTAATCATGAAGCCGGCCAGTGCGGCGGTGGCATCGTCGGGAATCTCTAGGCGCGGCACAGACAGGGCATGGACGGTAAACACATAGCGGTGCGGCGCATCGCCAGGCGGGGGGCATACGCCGCCCCAGGCAAAAACGCCGTAGTCGTTGCGGATTTGGCGAGCGCCGTTAGGCAGGGTGGCGCTGCCTTGAGCACCGGCGTTGGCGCTCAGTTCAGT
Source organism: Comamonas sp. (assembly GCA_018384835.1). Lineage (GTDB taxonomy): Bacteria > Pseudomonadota > Gammaproteobacteria > Burkholderiales > Burkholderiaceae_C > Comamonas. Next base: position 1,499 of record JAHAYB010000261.1, on the reverse strand, counting down.
AGTGGTGGCGGGAATATCCACCACCATCCAATGCCACCAGCCCGAGCCGCTGGGCGCATCGGGGTCATAGACCGTGAGCGCCAGGCTTTGCGTGCCCTCTGGCGCACCGCTCCAGCGCAGCACGGGCGATTCGTTGTTGCCGGTGCAGCCAAAGCTGTTGAACTCAAAATGCTGGGGAATGCTGCCACCGGCGGGAATGTCAGGGCTGCTTAGAACAAAAGCGTCGCTCATGGGAAAGTCTCCTTATAGGTGATGGGTGATAGGTGATGGGGAAAAGGGGGCGCAGCCTCGCCTCGCCTAGCCTTGCTGGCTCAGGTAAGTGTCTATCTGCGCCAAGCAGCGTAGCGCTTTTTGGGCTGGTGCGGGGGGTGGCGGCTGGCGCTGCTTCCATTCGTAGGCTGCTAGGGGCTGGGCGCTGCAACTGCTGGGCAGGGGCGCTTGCGCATCCAACAGAGCGTGTAGGCGGGCTATCAGCACCCATTGCAGCCACTGCTCAATGCGCAGGGTATCGACCATAAATGGCATGGTAGAGGCCAGCGCCTGTGCGCTGGGCGGGTAGGCATCCCATAACTGCGCTTGGCGTAGCGCCTCTTCTAATTGCAAGAGCAGGCTGCGCAGCGGCTGGTGCGGTTCGCTGGCTTGCGCTGGGTGCTCAGAGGGTGGTGGGGAGGAATAGGGCTTGTGCGGCATAGGCAAAGTATAGGGGCGGGGTGTACTGGTACAAACCCCAGCAAGCAGTAGGCCAGGGGCTGGCGTTTTAGACTCGGCGGCTATGTCTGATGTAAGCCCTTCTGTTTCTTCTTCTCACCCTTGCACCTCTGCCGCCCAGGCGGCTCCTGCTCGTCCGGCTGCGGCCAAGGGCTTGCAGGGGGTAAAGCGCCGCGTGGTGTTTGTTAGCCTGTATGAGCTGCTGGCCATTGCCTGCGCCAGTGGGCTGTTTGTGCTGATTGGGCAGGAGCCAGCGGCCTCGGGGGTGATGGCGGTGTTGGCCTCGGCCATTGCGGTGGCGTGGAATGTGCTGTTCAACCACTTGTTTGAGCGCTGGGAGGCCGGGCGCACGGTGCGCGGGCGCTCGGTAGGCCGACGCATTGCCCACGCCCTGGGGTTTGAGGGCGGGCTGGCTTGTATGCTGATTCCGCTCATGGCCTGGTGGTTTGGCATTGGCTTGTGGAGTGCGGCGGTGATGCAGTCGGGGCTGCTGCTGTTTTTCTTGAGCTACACCTATGTGTTTAACTGGGCGTTTGACCGTATTTTTGGCCTGCCCGCCTCTGCCCAGTAAGCCCGCCCTTGCACACCCGCACACCCGCACACCCGCACACCCGCACACCCGCGAGGGGGAGCGTAAACACCCCTTACCAAGATGTGCGAAAAGCCCCGTCATTCATGGCGGGGATGGATAGCACGGATGCCGAAGGCATCCTAAAACGCCAGAATATCCATTAACACCTATGCAACTACGCCAAGCCTTCCAATACGAACTGATGCCCAACGGCCAGCAG
>JAHAYB010000255.1 GCA_018384835.1 Comamonas sp. | reverse complement strand
GTCCATTCTTGGTCAAGTGGAACGACCGGTACAAACGAGTACACATCGCGTGTCGCGTGCTGCGTAGCCTTTCGAAGCGAAACGAGAAACCTCACAAAACGAGTTCGAAGGTATTTCGCGCAATTCAACGCTGCCTCTTCGTTATCAAAGTGGCCAGCAACCAGATATGTCTCGGTGCATGCTGTACTTGGCTCGGCGACGATGGGTTTGCTCAAAAATTTTGTTTCCACTGCCGCACTGGTGCCTTGCACAGCAGTCATGAGAACCTTCCATTTACCGACCCAGTCCGGATTCACGTTGATGTCAGCGCGCTCGATCCAACTTACTTTCCGTGACCCAAACAACTTCACTGGTTCTGCCAGCTTCTTGGAATCTGGTTTGCCATGAAAAAAAGTACGGAACCCGAATGGCTTACCGCTAGATACCAGTGTGGTGAAACTGGGTTCACCTTTTGCCCGCACCTTTTCTAAGATAGGAACCGCCTCATTGCGCCGCACCAAGATGTCATACGCATCCAAATGGCGCACCACTGCTGGCCCTGTGGGTTGTCCATCCCACATCGTCTGCACAGAGCACGGCCCGCTGTGCTGGCGATCCCACAAGAAGTAGGAAACACCGCCGCGAATCTTCACGCCCGGAAAACCTTCGTACAGCTTGGGAAAGTCCACGATGCTTCGCAGGTGCTTATCGGAAAGCATCTTTGCCCTGAAACCATCCAGACCTTTGCCGCCCGCCATCCAGCGTGACGGCGTCACAAACACCGCGTAGTGCGGATCAAGCTCCAGCGCCTTTTCTACAAACAGTTGATAAATCGGTGCAGCGCTGGAGCCATAGCCGCCATCGCTCAACTGGTACGGCGGGTTGCCAATAATCACGTCGAATTGCATATCTGCTCCAAATAACTCGGCCATGCGAGTCTTGATGTGGTCGGTATGAATGAAGGCGTAGGCGTGCGTTTCCAGCCCCTCACCCCGGTCTAGCGCCGCTTGGCTGGCACCGCAAAATTTGCATTTACCCTGCGCCCAGGTGTGCTCGATGCGCTCAAACCAAATGTTGCCCATGTCGCTGGCAAAGCCTTGGGCGATGGAATGCGCGCCGTTGGCGTATTTGGAGCAATACACACTGCGCCGCGCCAGCAAACTGGTCAGGCGCGTAATGGCAATGCCAAACACCTGCTGCGTCAGGATGTGGTTTACGCGCTCTTGCAGGTCGGGAATGGTTGGCGCCAGCCCCACGGTCAGGCGGCTGGTAATTTCACGCAGAAACACGCCCGATTTGGTGAAGGGGTCCAAAAAGCGCACGCCGGGGTTGGCCCACAGGCTGGCACCGCCGTGGTCAGCGGCCCAGGCCTGGGCCAGCAAGTCCAACATGCGGCCCGCCAGTTCGGGCGGGGTAAACACCTCGTCGTTCGACAGGTTGGCAATGCAGGTCAGCACATCGGGGTTGCGACCATGCAGAGCAAAAGGGGCTTGCAGGGTGATGCTCATAGGATGCTCATCCGTTCTGGCTCTCAGGCCCTGGCAGCTTGCCCGCTTGCTTTTCGATTTTTTTGTCCTCTGCTTTCACCCGGCGCTCCAGCTTTTTGATGTCTTCTTCTGGTGGCAGCTGCTCTGGTGCAATGCCGCGCTGGCCCA
>JAHAYB010000184.1 GCA_018384835.1 Comamonas sp. | reverse complement strand
GCCTGTGCTGCACGTCAATGGCGACGATCCGGAAGCCGTCGCGCTGTGCATGCAGCTGGCCCTGGAATACCGCATGGAGTTCAGCCAAGACGTGGTGGTGGACATTGTTTGCTTCCGCAAACTGGGCCACAACGAGCAAGACACCCCCATGCTCACCCAGCCGCTGATGTACACCAAAATTGCCGCCCACCCCGGCACACGCAAGCTCTACGCCGACAAGCTGGCCGCGCAAGGCCTGGGCGATACCTTGGGCGACGATATGGTCAAAGCCTATCGCGCTGCCATGGATGAAGGCCGCCACACTGTTGACCCCGTACTGACCGACTTCAAACGCAAGTACGCGGTGGACTGGAGCCCCTTCCTGAACCAGAAGTGGACAGATGCTGCCGATACCGCCATTCCCCTGGCCGAGTGGAAGCGCCTGGCCGAGCGCATCACCACCATCCCCGATAGCGTCACCCCCCACAACCTGGTCAAGCGCGTCTATGCCGACCGCGCCGCTATGGGTCGTGGCGAGGTCAACGTGGACTGGGGCATGGGCGAGCACATGGCCTTTGCCTCTCTGGTGGCCTCGGGCTATCCCGTGCGTCTGTCTGGTGAAGACTGCGGGCGTGGCACCTTTACCCACCGCCACGCCGTGGTTCACGACCAAAAGCGCGGCCACTGGGCAGAGGGCGCATACATCCCTCTGCAAAACGTGGCAGACAACCAAGCACCGTTTGTGGTGATTGACTCCATCCTGTCGGAAGAGGCGGTGCTGGGCTTTGAATACGGCTACGCCTCTAATGACCCCAACTCCCTAGTGATTTGGGAAGCGCAGTTTGGCGACTTTGCCAACGGTGCGCAGGTGGTGATTGACCAATTCATTGCCTCGGGCGAAGTCAAGTGGGGGCGTATCAATGGCCTGACCCTGATGCTGCCCCATGGCTACGAAGGCCAGGGTCCTGAGCACAGCTCGGCTCGCTTGGAGCGCTTTATGCAGTTGGCGGCTGACACCAATATGCAAATCGTGCAGCCCACTACCGCCAGCCAAATCTTCCACGTACTGCGCCGCCAGATGGTGCGCAACCTGCGCAAGCCCCTGGTCATCATGACCCCCAAGAGCTTGCTGCGTAACAAGGATGCCACCTCGCCGCTGTCCGAGTTCACCAAGGGCGGTTTCCAGACCGTGATTCCTGAGCAGAACGAAGCCATCGTGAAAAACGCTGCCAAGGTCAAGCGCATCATTGCCTGCTCGGGCAAGGTGTATTACGACCTGGTGAAAAAGCGTGAAGAAACCGGTGCCAACGATGTGGCCATCATCCGCGTAGAGCAGCTCTACCCCTTCCCACACAAAGCCTTTGCCGCCGAGCTGAAAAAATACAGCAAGGCCACCGACATTGTGTGGTGCCAGGACGAGCCACAAAACCAGGGCGCATGGTTCTTCATCCAGCACAACGTGTACGAAAACATGGCTGCTGGCCAGAAACTGGGCTACGCAGGCCGCCCCGCCAGCGCCAGCCCTGCTTGCGGCTACGCCCATCTGCACATTGAGCAGCAAAAACAACTGGTGGATGCCGCCTTTGCCAAGCTCAAGGGTTTTGTGCTGACCAAGTAAGCCAGCAACTGCTCTCCATCCTGCCTGCAAGACAAGCAAGGGGCAGGATGGTTTTTTCTGTTTCCCCCTAGCCTTTTTTTGAACGCTATTTTTATTTAAAGAGACATTCTCATGGCCATCGTAGAAGTCAAAGTTCCTCAGTTGTCTGAATCCATTGCCGAAGCCACCATGCTGGAGTGGAAGAAAAAAGCCGGCGAAGCCGTTGCTGTGGACGAAATCCTGATTGAAATCGAAACCGACAAAGTGGTGATGGAGGTGTTTGCCCCCGCCGCTGGCGTACTCGCTGAAATCGTCGTGGGCGACAATGCCACCGTCACCGCCGAGCAACTCATTGCCAAAATCGACACCGATGCCGTAGCTGGTGCCGCCGCCCCCCCGGCTGCTGCCCCCCCCGCAGCCGCTGCCCCGGGCCCCTCTGCCCCCGGTTGCCCCCCCCCCCCCGCCACACCTGCCGG
>JAHAYB010000158.1 GCA_018384835.1 Comamonas sp. | reverse complement strand
TCGGCATAGACGGTGGCTAGCAGGCGCTCTTTGGGCAGTTGGTAAACCTCGGTCAGCAGTTCCCACGCCCATTTGAGGCTTTCGCGCTTGAAGTAGTCGCCAAAGCTCCAGTTGCCCAGCATCTCAAAAAAGGTGTGGTGGCGGGCGGTGTAGCCAACGTTTTCCAAGTCATTGTGCTTGCCGCCAGCGCGTAGGCAGGCTTGCACCGAGGCGGCGCGTACATAGCTGCGCTTGTCGGTGCCTAAAAACACATCTTTGAACTGCACCATGCCGCTGTTGGTGAACATCAGCGTGGGGTCGTTACCCGGCACCAGGGGGCTGGATTCAACCACGGTGTGCCCCTTGGAGGCAAAGAAGTCCAAAAAGGTCTTGCGGATATCGGCAACGGTGAAAACAGGTTGGCTCATAGAAAAATCAGGCTCTATCAAACGAGGGGGCTAGTAATGGGCGACGGGCGGTCATGCGAAGGCGTTAAACCCGCCACTTTTCCAGCAGCTTTTCCGGTGTCAGGTTGTCATAGCCCTCAAAGGGCTGGTGAATCCAGGGGTTGGTGGGTAGCTCTTCCACCGAGTAATCGGCGCGAAAGCTGGATAAGCCCTTGGTCCAGATAACGGCGGTGCGCAGCTCGGTAATGGGCGGGTAGTTCTCTTGCAGGCGTTTGACCACAGCGGTCAGCGTCACGCCCGAATCAGCCAGGTCATCAACCAGCAATACGCGCCCGGCAATTTCTCCCTTGGGGGTGGCGATAAAGCGGCCAATATCCAAATGCCCCTGCACCGTACCCGACTCAGCGCGGTAGGAGCTGGTGGACATGATGGCCAGCGGCTTATCAAAGATACGGCTCAGGATGTCGCCGGGGCGCAGCCCCCCACGCGCCAGGCACAAGATAGTGTCAAACTGCCAGCCCGATTGGTGAATCTGCAAAGCCAGCTTCTCAATCAGGTTGTGGTAGTCGTCATAGCTGACGTAGAGGTGTTTGCCGTCCTCGGTAAGCATGGTGCTCTCTCCTTGCGGTGCTGGGGTTAAAGATTAAGCATTGGGCTGCTGGAAGGGACTGTCCAGCAATATCGTGTGGTCGCGGTCGGGGCTGGTGGAAATCATGGCAATGGGCACACCGGTTACCGCCTCAATGCGGCTGAGGTAGTGGCGTGCGTTTTCTGGCAACTGCTCATACACCGTCACGCCTGCGCTGGGCTGGCTCCAGCCGGGCAGGGTTTCGTAGATGGGGGTGCAGCGCTCAATATCGTCCGCGCCCATGGGCAGGATGTCGATGGTTTTGCCGTCTAGCTCATAGCCTACGCACAGCTTGAGTTCTTCCAGACCGTCCAGCACGTCCAGCTTGGTAATGCACAGACCGGACAGGCCGTTGATTTGCGCCGAACGTTTGAGCAGTGCCGCATCAAACCAGCCACAGCGGCGGTCGCGCCCGGTGGTAGTTCCTTTTTCTGCGCCTACGGTGCTCATGTGGTGGCCGGGGGTACCGGGGGTTTGCCAATCCAGCTCAGTGGGGAAAGGGCCGCTGCCTACGCGGGTGCAATAGGCTTTGGTAATGCCCAGCACATAGTGCAGCAGGCCGGGGCCAACACCTGCGCCCGCTGCGGCGTTGCCCGCCACGCAGTTGCTGGAGGTGACGTAGGGGTAAGTGCCGTGGTCAATGTCCAGCAGCGTGCCTTGTGCGCCCTCGAACAGCAGGTTGCCACCGGCGTTGTAGGCATCATTGAGTTCACGCGATACGTCGGCAATCATGGGCTTGAGTTCTTCCGCCTGGCGCATAGCCTCTTCATACACAGGCTCAAACTGCACCTGACCGTCTTGCAGATAGGCTTGCAAGGCGGGCGGGAAGCTCAGATTGCGGCTGCCCAAAAACTCCACCAGGGTGTGGTTGTGCAGCGCCAGCAAATCACGCAGCTTGGCGGCAAAGCGCTCGGGGTGCAGCAGGTCTTGCACACGCAGGGCGCGACGCGCTACTTTGTCTTCATAGGTAGGGCCAATGCCTTTGCCGGTAGTGCCAATTTTTTGCTGGCCGCCTTGTTCGCGGGCGGCTTCGCGGGCAATGTCCAGCACCTGGTGGATGGGCAAAATCAAGGGGCAGGCTTCCGAGACGCGCAGGCGCTCGCGCACACTGACCCCGGCCTGCTCCAGCCCAGCCATTTCAGTAAACAACTGCGATACCGAGAGCACCACGCCGTTGCCGATATAGCACTTCACCCCTGGGCGCATGATGCCGCTGGGGATCAGGTGCAGGGCGGTTTTCTTGCCATTGATGACCAGGGTATGGCCCGCGTTGTGCCCGCCTTGAAAGCGCACCACGCCTTGGGCGCTTTCGGTCAGCCAATCGACCAGTTTGCCCTTGCCTTCATCCCCCCATTGGGTTCCCACGACCACGACGTTGCGGCCTTTTTCAGCACGGTTGCTAGCGTTCATATGCCTTTTCACTTTCACAAGCAGTTCAATTACCAGTTTCTTACCCGGCACACAGGCCGGATTTGCGCGCAAAAAGACGCGCTCTTACCCAATGCCAGGGCGCTTAACGCCCTGTTTGCTTTATCGCTTTATCGCTTTTCGCTTGATGGCGAGCAGTACGGCACGGTATGCGTGTTGGTGCTGCGCCCTACAGGGCTTGCACCAGCCACATATCGGCCACGCGCACCAGCTCGCGGTCGCAGAAGAATTCTTCTTCCACCAAGCTGCCGCTGCCGGGCAGGATGCAGACCACCGTCTCGCCTTGCTGGCGCAGACGGGCGATAACGTGCTGCAAATCCTCATCCTCCCCCCAAGGGGCGCGAATCGCGGCTTTTAAGGGGACGGGTGCGGCCACTTCCACCAATTGTTTGATGTCCAGGCTAAAGCCCGCTGCCGGGCGGTTGCGGCCAAAGACTGCGCCCACCTCGTCATAGCGGCCGCCGCGCACCAGGGCATCACTAGCGCCTGGGGCATACAGGGCAAAACGTGTGCCGCTGTAGTAGGAGTAGCCGCGCAAGTCAGCCAAATCAAAACCCACGGTAACGCCCTGGGCGGCAAAGTGGGCGGCAAAGTTTTGCAGATGTTTGAGCACCGGCAGCACGGCGGGCGTGGCGGCCAGGGCTTTTTCAGCCTCTTGCAGCACATCCGCATCACCGTAGAGTTGCAACAGCGCCATCAAGCCCTGGCGCGAGGCGGCAGGAAAGCCCTTTGTCAGCGCCGCCAGCGCAGTGGCATCTTTGGCAGCCAGGGCGCTATGCACACGCAGCAACACCGCCGGATCGACCATAACCCCAGCGCACAGGTGGCGCACGATGCGCACATCGGCCAAATCCACACGCAGGTCTTGCACCTTGGCGCTGCGCAGGCAGTCCAGTGCCAGGCTGAGGGCTTCGATATCAGCCTCAACGCCTGCATGGCCGTAGATTTCTGCGCCAAATTGCAGGGGTTCGCGGGTGGCTCGGGGGCGGTCTGGCTGGGTGTGCAGCACCGTGCCGCAGTAGCACAGGCGGGCGACCCCTTCGCGGTTGAGCAAATGGGCATCAATACGCGCTACTTGCTGGGTCATATCGGCGCGTAAGCCTAGGGTACGCCCGGAGATATGGTCAGCCAGTTTGAAGGTTTGCAGGTTCAGTGCCTCGCCCGTGCCGGTGAGCAGGGAGTCGAGGTATTCCAGCATGGGGGGCATAACAAGTTCATACCCATAGCTACGCGCAGTATCGAGCAAGCCTCGGCGCAACTCTTCGATGCGTCTTGCCTGGGAGGGCAAAACGTCGGCAATATGATCCGGCAGGAGCCAGGCAGACATGGCAAAAAAAGCAGACGGTTAAAAAGGGGATTCTAACGGTTCACCGGCTCTGCCCCAGTAAAAGGGCAGAGCCGGTGAAAGCGGGAGCGGTAAAGGGCGCAGCTTTAAGGTGCAACGGCTCGGCCACCACCGCTATAGGGTTTGAAAAACTCGGTGCTGCTGGGGTCCACCACCATCACGTCGCTTTTTTGCGTAAAGCTGGTTTTGTAGGCTTCTAAGCTGCGGTAGAACTTGGCAAATTGCGCATCTTGCCCAAAGGCTTGGGCGTAGATGCGGGCGGCTTCGGCATCGCCCTCACCCTTGAGCTTTTGCGCATCGCGGTAGGCATTGGCAACGGTGATTTCGCGCTTGCGGTCGGCCTCAGCGCGGATTTTTTCGCCCTCTGCTGCGCCGGTGGAGCGCAGCTCATTAGCAACGCGCTTACGCTCGGCTTCCATACGGCGATAGACGGATTCGGTAATGGTCTCGGCATAGTCCACGCGGGTAATGCGCACATCCACTACATCCATGCCCCAGGGCTTGCCGCGCTGCACGGCTTCTAGCACTTCTTTTTTCACATCGGCCATGAGGGTTTCACGCTTGGAAGAGAGCAGCTCGCGCACCGTGCGGCGGTTGATTTCTTCCTGAAAGGCGTTGCGCACCACGCGGTTAAGCTGCATAGCCCCCGCCGATTCATCCAGCCCGACGTTACGAATGTATTCCGAGGGGTCGGTAATACGCCAGCGCACATACCAGTCAATCACCACGCGCTGCTTTTCGGCGGTGAGCATAGGCTCGGTGTCGGTGCTGTCCAGCGTCAACAGGCGCTTGTCGATATAACGCACGTTTTGCAGGGGCGGGGGCAGCTTCCAGTTCAAGCCTGGCTCGGTAATCACCGTTTTAATCTGCCCCAGGGCATAGACCACGCCAAACTGGCGCTGGTCCACCACAAACAGCATAGAGCTGGCCAGTGCCAGCAAAACCACCACGGTGGTGGCGATAAATCCAATGCGATTCACTCTAATTCTCCTTGGCAAGCGGGGTGGCGGGCATTTAGCGCACTTCGCGCTCACGAGAGCGCCCTAGGTCGCGCATACGCGCATCGACAATGCTTGCGTTGCTGGCTGGGCTGCCGGCCGCGCCCGTGGCCGCAGCCGGTGCGGCCAAGCGTGCGGCCACATCTTGCGCTGCCTGGCTGCTAGCGCCTGCGTTTTGCATGATTTTGTCCAGCGGCAGGTAAAGCAGATTGCTGCCCTGGCGCGAATCGACCAGCACCTTGGTGACGTTGCTATACACCTGCTCCATGGCCTCGGTATAGAGGCGGTCGCGGGGGACTTGCGGGGCTTTTTGGTATTCGACCAGCAGGTAGCTAAAGCGCTGGGCATCACCCTCAGCCTGGGCGGCGATACGGGCTTTGTAGGCTTCGGCCTCTTCCATCAGGCGCGAGGCCGTACCGCTGGCGCGTGGCACTACATCATTGGCGTAAGCTTGGGCTTCGTTTTTAGCGCGTTCGCGTTCCTGACCGGCTTTGAGCACATCGTCAAACGAGGCTTGCACCTGCTCGGGCGGGCGCACCCCGCCTTGCTGCATATTGATGCCGACAATTTCTACGCCCACGTGGTAGCGGTCAAGGATGGTTTGCATCAGCTCGCGCACACGGGGGGCAATTTGGTCACGCTCTTCAGCCAAGGCGATATCCATCTTCATCTTGCCGACGACTTCACGCACGGCAGATTCAGCGGCTTGCACGACGGCAACATCAGGGCTTTTGCTCTCGAACAGCCAAGCGCGAGCATCATTCAAGCGGTATTGCACGGCGAACTTGATTTCAACAATGTTCTCGTCTTCCGTCAGCATGGCCGATTCGCGCAGGCCGGTGCTTTTAATCACAATGTCGCGGCCAATATCCACTGAGCGGATTTGCGTAACAAACACCAGTTCATGGCTTTGGATGGGATAAGGCAAGCGCCAGTTAAAACCCGCGCCCACGGTGGAGTGGTAGCGGCCAAACTGGGTAATCACGGCTTGCTGACCCTCTTGCACGATGAAAAAGCCGGTGCCCAGCCAAATCAAGCCCGCTAATCCAGCCATCACGCCCAAGCCAATGCCTGAGCCTTTCATATCTGGGGTGGGTATTTTGCCGCCACGCCCTGCGCCATTACTATTACCGCCGCCGCGCTGTGGCTGGCCAAACAGGCCAGAGAGCTTGCGGTTGAGGTCGCGCCACAGCTCATCGAGGTCGGGCGGCTGGCCATTGTTGCTGCTATTACCGCGATTGCCACTATTGCCGGAAGAACCACGGGGGTTGCCCCAGCCATTGGGGGGCGATTGTGGTGGTGGAGGGGGAGGAGAATTGTCGGCCTGCTGCTCTTGCTCGTCGTCAGAGGCTTTGTCCTTGCCCTCGGAGCGCCCCCAACGCGGGTCATTGAGGTTGAACATCCCGCGCAAACGCCGGGGCCAGGCTGCCAGACGAGGCAGGTTGTTAGAGAAACTCATGCGGCAATCTCAATGTACTCAAATCAATCGGATTGGGTGGAGGGTGCGAGGGGTGCGTCTTTGTGGTTGTCTGTATGCGCCTGGGTATGGGCATGGGCACTAGGAGCGGCAACGGTATCGGCCAGCAATTGACGCAGTTCTTGCAGCCCCTGATTGCCTTGGGCGCTGACAAAAATGCGGCGTACTTGCTCACCTGCCAGTTCATACCAGTCTTGCAGTGCCTGGGGCTGGCGCTCGGGCGCAATGGCATCGAGTTTGTTAAAGACCAGCACTTGCGGGATATGCCCCGCGCCAATCTCATCAAGCACCAAGCCCACCTCGTGGATTTGCTCGGGGTAGCCGGGGTTGGCGGCATCGACCACGTGCAGCAGCAAGTCGGCATCCACCGCTTCTTGCAAGGTGGCCTGAAACGCCTCTACCAAGCCATGCGGCAGGTCGCGGATAAAGCCCACCGTGTCGGACAAGGAGACACTGACTTGCGCCTGCGCCAAATACATCTGCCGCGTGGTGGTATCCAAGGTGGCAAAAAGCTGGTCTGCCGCGTAAGCCTGGGCTTTCACCAAGGCATTGAACAAGGTCGATTTGCCCGCGTTGGTATAGCCCACCAGGGCAATGGTGAACACGCCCTGGCGCTGGCGCTGGCGGCGCTGGGTGCTGCGCTGCTTTTTGACCTTGACCAGCCGGTCTTTGGTGCGCTTGATGGCATCGCCAATCATGCGCTTGTCCAGCTCAATCTGCGTTTCGCCGGGGCCGCCGCGCTGGCCAATGCCGCCTTGCTGGCGCTCTAGGTGGCTCCAGCGGCGCACCAGGCGGGTGCTCAGGTATTGCAGACGCGCTAGCTCCACTTGCAGCTTGCCCTCATGGCTGCGTGCGCGTTGGGCAAAAATTTCCAAAATCAACAGCGTGCGGTCGTTGACGGGCAAGCCCAAATAGCGCTCTAGGTTGCGCTGTTGAGCAGGGCTTAAAGCCTGGTCAAACAGGACTTCCTGTGCGCCATGCATATCTGCTAGCAGTTTGATTTCGTCAGCCTTACCACTGCCCACAAACAAGGCCGGGTCGGGCACTTTGCGTTTGCAGGTGATACGCGCCACTGGCGCTATGCCAGCGGTTTGCGCCAGTAGGCCGAGTTCTTCCAACTCGCCATCAAAATGCGGAGCGCCAAAATCCACCCCCACCAAAATGGCGGGGGTGGAGGCGGGGGTGGAGGTGGGTTTAGACCCCATTAAGCGCTAAAACCTAGTCCAGCTAGGCTGGACGACAAGCATGGGGCAAACCGCTTGGGGGCAAGGGCAAGAGAGCCAAGCGCTACCAAACACAAACGAGGGTTGAACAAACGCGGGTTTAGGCAGCGGCATCGCCAGCGTTTTCAGCCACGCTGAAATTCACAGGGCGGCCTGGCACGATGGTAGAAATGGCGTGCTTGTACACCATTTGGGTGACGGTATTGCGCAGCAGCACCACATATTGGTCAAACGACTCGATTTGGCCTTGCAGCTTGATGCCATTGACCAGGTAAATGGACACTGGCACATGCTCGCGGCGCAGTGCGTTCAGGAAGGGGTCTTGCAAAAGTTGGCCTTTATTGCTCACGATATGCTCCGTGTTGTGAAACGTGATTGTTGTTGCGTGGAAAGTTGAATCTACACCTTAACACAGCCGTAAAGTCTTTATAGAGAGTGCTTGCAAGAAAAAAGTTCCGGGCACTAGCTAAAAAAAGCTGTATTTACTTCCCTTTTTTGTCGGTGTAGGGGTTGTGGGAAGTTTTCAACTCGATGCGCAGCGGCGTGCCCACCAAGTTAAATGCTTTGCGAAAACGCCCTTCTAAAAAGCGCTTATAGGCATCGGTCACCACCTCTAAAGAGTTGCCATGGATAACGATGATGGGCGGATTCATACCCCCTTGGTGGGCATAGCGCATTTTGGGGCGGTATGCGCCCACTTTTTTGGGGGTTTGGTATTGCACCGATTCTTGCAAGACGCGGGTCAGCACCGGGGTAGGCATTTTGCGTGTGGCCGCTTGGTGGGCTTGCACAATCGAATTCCACAACGGAGCCAACCCCTGGCGGCGCGTGGCCGAGATAAAGTGCAGCTTGGCAAACTGCAAAAAGCCCAGTCGCGTCTCTAGGGCGCGTTCTAGCATTTGGCGCTGGTAGTCATCGACGGCATCCCATTTATTCACGGCCACTACCACAGCGCGGCCACTATCCAAGATATAGCCTGCGATATGCGCGTCTTGGTCGGTAATGCCTTCGGTGGCATCAATCAGCAGCAGCACCACGTTGGCCGATTCAATGGCCTGCAAGGTTTTGACTACTGAGAATTTTTCAATCGCCTGGAATACCTTGCCCTTGCGGCGCAGGCCAGCGGTGTCAATCAGCTCGAATTTCTGGCCGTTGCGCTCAAAAGGAACGCTGATGGCATCGCGGGTCGTGCCTGGCAGGTCAAAGGCCACCAGACGCTCTTCACCCAGCCAGGTGTTAATCAGGGTGGATTTACCGGCATTGGGGCGGCCAGCCAGCGCCAGCTTGATAGGGCGCAGACTGGCATCGAGCAGTTCTTGCCCCTCATCATCCAGCGGCTCGGGTAGTTGCAAAGGCTCTAGCGCCAAATCCACCAAGCCGCGCACGCCCTGACCGTGAGCGGCAGAGACGGGATAGACCTCACCCAGCCCCAGCTCGTAGAAGTCCGTCAGTTGCGCCCCGGCCTGCATTCCCTCGGCCTTGTTGGCTACTAGCAGGCAGGGCTTGCTCAGGCGGCGCAGGTAGCCGGCAATTTCATGGTCTTGGGCAGATAAGCCATCACGCGCATCCACGACGAATACCACCACGTCGGCCTCAGCCACGGCTTGGCGGGTTTGCTTGGCCATTTCTTTGAAGATGCCAGCCGAGGCTTCCGGCTCAAAACCGCCGGTATCAATCACGATGTACTCATGCTTGCCCTGGCGGCCTTGGCCATAGTGGCGGTCGCGTGTCAGACCGGCAAAGTCCGAGACGATGGCATCGCGTGACTTGGTCAGGCGGTTGAACAAGGTGGATTTACCCACATTCGGGCGACCCACCAAGGCAATTACGGGTTTCATGTTTTTTTATTAGTTAGGTTGAATTATTTAGGTTTATTTAATCCGGGCGGAATCCATACACCTGCCCCTTGCGGCTAACAACCACCAAGGTATCGGCGGCCACAACCGGGGTGGTGACGATGCCGCTAGCATCAGTCATCAGGCGGTTGACGGGGTTGCCGTCTTGTTTAGAGAACAAATGCACCAGCCCGGTGCTATCGCCCACCACCACAGAGCGCCCCAGGCTTAAAGGCGCGGTTAATTGGCGGTGGCGCAGGCTGGTTTGCGTCCATTGTTTGCTGCCGCCGTCGCGGCTCCAGGCTTGGACAACGCCGTTGCTCTCTGCGCCGTAGAGCTGCTGGGCATCGGCGGCAATGCCGTTCGCGCCTTTGGCAGGGGCTGCCCACAGCAACTGGGCACGCTCCACATCCACACAGCCTAAGCTGGCTTGGAAGGCGCGGGCACAAACGATATTGCCATCACGCACCACGGGGGCGACCAAATCGACCAGGCGCTCAACATCATTCGTGCCGCGCGGGGCGGCAATTGGCACTTCCCAGAAAATACCGCCGTTATCGGGGTTAATGGCTACCAAGCGACCAGATAGACCCGCCAGCAGGGTATTGCCATGCGCCATCAATACGCCGGGCTGGCGCAGCACCAGGGGTTCGCCATCGCGTGGCAATGTCCAGAGGAGTTGCCCGTCGGCAGCGTCATAGGCTTGGATATGGCGTTGCGCTGTCAGCACAAAAACGCGCTCTCCCGCCACCAAGGGGGTGGTATAGACGGCGGAATCCAAGGGCTGTTGCCACTGCACTTGGCCGTCGCGCAAGACCACCAAGCGGTTGTTTTGGGTGACGGCGGCGCTGTGGCGGCCATCACTACCTAGCCCGCTGGACAAGGGTTGCCCAATACGGGCTTGCCAGCGCTGTTGGCCAGAGCTGGCATCTAAGCTCACAACCGTGCCGTCTGCGCTGGCTAGCAGCACCTGCTGACCAATGACCAACGGCTCCAACAGGCTGGTTTTTAGCTCGGGAATAGCCGCCTGCCATACCTGGCGCACCGGCAGTTGCACCACGTTGGGACCTAGTTCAGCGGGCTGGGGTGGCTTGCTGCCACAGGCGGCCAAGCTGGCCAGCACTACGGCGGCCAAGGTGGAGCGGACAAAAATAGAAAAAGTGGTGCGGCTTGCCATTGCGTATCAACCTTTGTGATTAACCTGCGGTAGAAGTGCGAACACCCAAGGCGTTGAGCTTATAGCCCACCACGGCGCGGTATTGCAGGCGCTCATCGAGCTGCTGCCACGCCTGTTGGTAGGCGGCAATGGCCTCTTGGGTTTTGCCTTGTAGTTGCAGCACGTCGCCCAGGCGGTCAGCGGCCAGGGCTTGGAAGGGGGCGCTAAAGCCCGTTTGCAACAAACGCGCTGCGCCATCTAAGTCTTGCTCATCAATCAGCAAGGCGGCTAGGCGCAGTTTGGCCGTGTCTTGATAGCCTTTGTCTTGGGCGTGCTCACTGACCCACTGCAAAGCGGCTTTAGCAGCTTGGGGTTGCTGGCTGTGGTGTGCCGCTTTAGCTACCTGCAAGGCCGCTTGGCTGGCTTGGATGGTTTTGCCGTATTGCGCTTGCAAGTCGGCCAGCGCTTGGTCAATGCGCGTTTGGTCTTGGCTTTCAATCGCTTGGCTTACGGCCTGCGCTAGCCCTGCGGCCTGCGCTGCTTGGCGCTGCTGCCACAGTTGCCAACCATTCCAAGCGGCAAAACTGCCCAGCGCCAGGGTCAGCACCAGGGTGATAAGCGTGCCCCACTGGCTCCAAAAATGCTTGAGCTGGGCAATCTGCTCCTGCTCTTCAAGGTCTAAATGCGTGGCCATAGTTAGTTGGTGTGTTGAATATGCGCCCAGCGGCAAGCAAAAAAGGCGCTTATTGTAGGCGCGGTGCCCACTGCGCCACATCGGCCAGGGGGTAAGCCTGTTGCTGGGGCTGGCTATCTTGGTGGCGGTCTTGCGGGCTATCAGCGCCCTGCTCTGCACCGCCTTGGCGCAGGGCTTTGACGGTGACTTCGCCACGCGCCAGCTCATCGCCGCCAAAAATCAGGGCGTAATGTGCGCCCGAGGCATCGGCCTTTTTGAACTGCGACTTCATGCTACCCAGGCCATCTTTACCGCTGGCGTGCATTTGCACCGCCACACCAGCACGGCGCAGCGCCATCACAGTTTGCAGTGCCTGGGGCAGCGCTGCCGCATCAGGCACGATGGCGTAAGCATCTAGGCGCGGCTGGGGAATGGCTGTACCTAGCTCTTTGACCAGCTCTAGTACGCGCTCCACGCCCAGCGCCCAGCCGACTGCCGGTGCGCCTTTGCCGCCAATTTGCTCGACCAGATAGTCATAACGCCCACCGGCGCAAATTGTGCCCTGCGCACCCAGCAAGTCCGTCACAAACTCAAACACCGAGAGGTTGTAGTAATCCAGGCCGCGCACCAGGCGGGGGTTGACCGTCCAAGCCACACCATTGGCATCCAGCAGGGCTTTGAGCTGCTCAAAGTGGGCTAGCGATTCCTCGCCCAGATAGTCCAGCAGCTTGGGCGCGGCATTGGCCAGCGCTTGCATGGCGGGGTTTTTGGTGTCCAGCACACGCAAGGGGTTGGCGTACATGCGGCGCTTGGCGGGTTCGTCCAACTGCTCCTGGTGCTGCTCTAGGTAGGCGATCAGGGCGGCGCGGTGTGCCTGGCGCTCGGCGGGCTGCCCCAGACTGTTGATTTCCAAGCGCCATTGCGAAGGCTGCAGGCCAATGCGCTCAAACAGGGTGATGGCCAGCAAAATCAGCTCGGCATCGACCTCTGCACCGGCAAAGCCCAGGGCTTCCGCGCCGATTTGGTGGAACTGGCGATAGCGCCCGCGCTGGGGACGCTCGTGGCGGAACATCGGCCCCATGTACCACATGCGCTTGCCACCGTCATACAGCAGGTTGTGCTCTACCGTGGCGCGTACCAGGCTGGCCGTGCCCTCGGGGCGCAGGGTGAGGTGTTCGCCGTTGAGCTTGTCCTCAAAGGAGTACATCTCTTTTTCGACAATATCGGTGACTTCACCAATGCCGCGCACAAAAAGCTGGGTGTGCTCAACGATGGGCATACGGGCATTGCGGTAGGCAAAGCCGTCCATGACCTCGCGCACCTGGGCTTCCAGCCACTGCCAGCGCTCGGACTCGCCGGGCAGGATGTCGTTCATGCCTTTAACGGCTTTGAGGGCGGTGATTTTTTCAGTTTTTTTACTATTCATGATGTTTGTTGACAGGCCAAATCGTTAACAAAGTTATTGACCAAAGCGCTTTTCAATATAGTTTTGCACCACGGTTTGAAACGCTTGGGCAATGCCTGCGCCGCGCAAGGTCATGGCTTTTTCGCCATCAATATAGACCGGCGCAGCAGGCGCTTCCCCCGTGCCGGGCAGGCTGATACCGATGTCGGCATGTTTGCTCTCGCCAGGGCCGTTGACGATGCAGCCCATAACGGCCACTTTCAAGCCCTCCACCCCAGGGTATTGCTTGCGCCAGACGGGCATTTGCTGGCGCAGATAGTCATCAATCTGCTTGGCCAGCTCTTGGAAGGTGGTGCTGGTGGTGCGCCCACAGCCGGGGCAAGCCACCACGCTGGGCACAAAGGCGCGTAGCCCCAGCGCCTGCAAAATCTCGGCGGCCACCACGACTTCCTGGGTACGCGCCTCGCCGGGCTGGGGGGTGAGGGAGACGCGAATCGTCTCGCCAATGCCCTCTTGCAGCAGCAAGGAGAGTGCGGCAGTCGAGGCCACCGTGCCCTTGGTGCCCATGCCTGCCTCGGTCAGCCCCAGGTGCAGGGCGTAATCGCAGCGCCGCGCCAGCTCACGATAGACGGCGACCAAATCCTGCACACCGCTGACTTTGCAGGACAAGATGATGTTCTCGCCCTTCAAACCCAGTTCTTCAGCACGTTGAGCGGAGGAAATGGCCGAGGTCATCAGCGCCTCGTACATCACCTGGCGCACGTCCCAGGGGCTGCTGCGCTGGGCGTTTTCGTCCATCAACTGCGCCAGCAGTTCTTGGTCTAGGCTGCCCCAGTTCACGCCAATGCGCACGGCCTTGTCGTAGCGGGCGGCAATCTCAATCATCTGGGCGAATTGCTTGTCTTTTTTATCGCCCTTGCCCACGTTGCCGGGATTGATGCGGTATTTGGACAGCGCCTGGGCGCAGCCGGGGTAGTCGGTCAGCAGGCGGTGGCCGTTGTAGTGGAAGTCGCCCACCAGGGGCACGTCAATGCCCATGCGGTCAAGCTGCTCGCGAATGGCGGGCACAGCCTCTGCCGCCTCGGGGGTGTTGACGGTGATACGCACCAGCTCAGAGCCAGCCAGCGCCAGCTCTTTGACCTGGATGGCCGTACCAATGGCATCCACCGTGTCGGTATTGGTCATGGACTGCACACGCACCGGCGCACCGCCGCCAATGGTGAGTACCTTGCCGCCCCAGACCACGCTTGCCTGGCGCGTCATGCGCTGGGTGGGGGCGGATAGGGGAGTGGGTTGCGGCTCAAAAGACATTTACTTCACCTCAAAACGCGCCACATTGCCACGGGTGACGGGGGTGAGGTCAAAGGCTTTGCCATTGAGTTGCACCTGCACCACGCTGGCCTGACCAATCACCACCGAGAGCGGGCCGCCTTTGTTGGACGATTCATACACCTCGCCAGGCTGCAAGACGCGCTCTAGCAGCACTTGCTGTTTAGCACCGCGCACTTGCACCCAGGTTTGCCCAATGGCTTGTAGGCGCAGTGCGGCGTTGGTGTTAGGGGGGGCGGCGCTGTTGTCGGCGACGGCGGGGATGGCTTCAGCGTTGGGGGCGCTAGGGTCGCTGGCAGGGGTGTTGTTCAGGGTGTTGTTCAGGGCGCTAGGGTTGGCCGCTAGCGCTGTGCTGCTACTAGCACTAGCACTGGCTGTGTTGGCTGGTACGGGTGGACTAGCGGCTGGGTCAGCGCTTGCTGAGGCATCCGCTGGGGTAGCGCCACTGCTTGGGGGATTACCTCCCTGGGGGGGGGCTGTGGTGGTTGCACCAGCGGCCGGTGCAGCAGACTCTAGCAGCTCTTCAGATTCGTCTTGGGGGGCAAATAGGAGACCGGGCAGGTCAGCGCCCACTTGCTCGGAGGACAGCTCTTGACTATCGCTATCGCCATCTTCTTCAGGCTCGTAGTCGGTGTAGTTTTGCAATACCTGTGCGCCAATGTAGAGGGCGGCGAGCAGCAAGCCCGAAGCCAGCACCGTCCACAGCAGCTTGCGCTTGAATTTGCCATCTTGGCGCGAAGCTGTGGAGGGCATTCCCCGCGGGCGCACCGGCTCGTTCAGATTGCCCTTGGCCTTGAGGCTAGCAATCTGCGCCTGCGGCAGCAAAGCCAAGATGGGAGCAGCGTCAATATGCAGGTGGCGACACAAGGTGAGCGCCAAAGAGCGGGTAAATACCGCATCGGGCAGCACGCTCCAGTTTTCGGCTTCCAGGGCGCGTAGCCGCTCTGGCGGCACTTTCATCGATTGCGCCAAGCTCTCTAGGCTTAGTTGCTGGCTTTCGCGGGCTTGGCGCAGTAAAGCGCCCGCACCGCCTTGCACGCCAGTGTGACTAGCCTCGGCCACGGTGGCTGCTGATGCCGCAGGCACAGCAGCACTGGGTATATGTATATCGGGGGGCGGGATTGCCGCCTGGGGCGTGGGCTGAGAAGAGGGTAAGGCTGCCGACTCAGCAGGCATGGCCGTGATGGCCTCGCTCTCTGGCTGGGCAGTGCCGGGGCTGGCGGGCTGCTCTGGCAGAGGGAGCGGGGGTGAGGAAGCGGGTGGGGT
>JAHAYB010000152.1 GCA_018384835.1 Comamonas sp. | reverse complement strand
CCGCGCAATGTGCTCAAGACCCTGGTGGCCTTTGCCAATTCAGCGGGCGGGCGTCTGGTGATCGGTGTGGACGATGACCGCACGCTGCTGGGCGTGACAGACCCGCTGGATGCTGAAGAGCGCCTGTGCAACCTGATTGCAGACAGCATCTCGCCACGCCTGATTCCCAATGTGGAACTGCTGAGCCTTGAAAACCGCACCTTGCTGGTGATCGAAGTCTTTCCCAGCAGCGCCCGACCACATTACCTGAGCAGCCAAGGCGTGGAAAACGGCACCTACATACGCCTGGGCTCCAGCAACCGACAGGCAGGGCCAGACTGGATTGCAGAGATGCACCGCCTTGCATTGGGCCAAGTCTTTGACGAGCAGCCCATGCCCACAGTGAGCCGTAACGACCTGGACATGGCGTCGATCGCGCGCCTGTTTGGGCCGCAGCGCTCCTTGAGCGACAAGGGCTTGCAAACCCTGAAGCTACTGCGCCCCGAGCAAGGCCGCATGGTGCCTACAAGGGGTGCCGTGCTGCTGTTTAGCCCTGACAGAGACCTGTACTTTCCCGACGCCTGGGTGCAATGCGGGCGCTTTCGCGGCCAAGACAAGGTGGACATCTTCGATCAGCAAGACATCCGCACCCTGCTACCCGATACGGTGGAGCAGATTGAGCTGTTCCTGAAAAAACACGCCTATAAAACCGCCCGCTTTGGTGCCATGCTGCGCGAAGACGTTTGGAGTATCCCGCTGACCATACTGCGCGAAGCCATCGTCAACGCTCTAGTGCATAGCGACTACGCCCAACGCGGCACCCCCATTCGCGTGGCCTTTTTTGACGATCGCATCGACATTGAAAGCCCGGGCCTGCTGCTACCTGGAATGACCATTGAGGACATGAAGAGCGGCATCTCGCGCATCCGCAACCCAGTGATTGCCCGCGTATTCCGCGAACTGGGCTTGACCGAACAATGGGGCAGCGGCATCAAGCGCATCTTTGAATCCGCCGCACAACAAGGCCTGCCCGAACCCCTGATTGAGGAAATAGCCACCGGTATTCGGCTGCGTATCTGGCTGGCACAGCCCCACGCGGCGGGACAAACGCCTGCACCTGCGGATGACACCTCCATCCTGCAACGGCTAGAGTTGCGGCTAGAGTCGCGGCTAGAGTCAAAACTGGCAGCCAAGGTGCTCATGCGCCTGACCACCCAGCCCATGGGCAAGGCCGATCTGGCCAAGGCACTGGGCCATACAACCGTATCGGGCGAGTTGCACAAGCAAATTCGCCGCCTGCTGGACTCAGGGCACATTGAAATGACCCTCCCCGACAAACCCACCAGCCGCCTGCAACGCTACCGGCTGACTGAGGTGGGGCAAGCGCTGGTGCAGCAGGAGCGCCCATGACCCAGCCCCGCATCCTGCACATCACGCGCAACTTGCCCCCGCTGGTGAACTATGCTGAAATTTTCTCAAGGTAGTGTTTATACCCATGCTCAGAAAGTTTGCCTCATATTTGAAACGTACCCCTCTACACCCTCAATGGTTATTGGGGAAAAGGAAGGTTCCTTCTGGACTAAAAAATATACAAGGATTGATATTGGATATTGGGGCAGCTGACCGCTGGATAGAAAAATATTTATCAACTACGGTCAATTACATAGCATTAGATTATCCTGCCACAGGGCTAAATATGTACAAAGCAAAACCGAGCGTTTTTGCAGACGCCGCTCAATTACCATTTAGAGATGAGCAATTTGATGCAATTGTTTGTTTGGAAGTTATAGAGCATGTGCCCAATCCACAACAGGTATTGAATGAAATTTCACGCACCTTGAAAAAAGGTGGCCAAGTATGGCTAAGTATGCCGTTTCTTTATCCTCTGCATGATGCACCTTTTGACTTTCAGCGCTTTACTGAATACGGTTTACGGCGCAGTGCAACAGTAGCAGGTTTAGAAGTTGTGCGCCTGCAAAAATCAGAACACTCTATTCAAACAGCTGGGTTATTGGCTTGTTTAGCAGTCGCAGGCGGCGCTTATGCAACCAAAGGATGGCTTAAATATATATATTTAATACCTGCCATTTTTATCATTGCCATCATTAATTTAGGAAGCTGGCTGCTAAGTTTGATGTGGCCAGACTGGCAGCATATGAGCCACGGCTACAGCATATTGCTAAAAAAATTATGAATAAACCCATCCTAACTCTAATCACGACCTCTTTTCCGATTAGCGGAGATGGCAGTGAGGCTGCAGGTGCATTTGTAGCGGATTTTGCCGAAGAATTAGCAAAACATGTACGGGTGCATGTAGTTGCACCTGGTTCGCACGATATCCAAGAAAGGTGGTCTGATAATGTGCAAATTTTTCGCTTTATTGCACCATCAAAACCTCTATCCACACTCAATCCATGGCGACCTACCGATGCGTTATCCACCTTCCAAGTATTACGCAGCGGGATGCGGGCAACCCATCTGGCCGCCCAAGGCAGCAGCCACATTCTGGCGCTATGGGCCTTACCCTGTGGGGCATGGGCCAAGCGTGCAGCTAAAGAGTTAGGCATAAGTTATTCCGTTTGGATGCTAGGCAGTGATGTGTGGACATTGGGGCGCATACCTGTGATACGCTATGTCTTGGCACGGGTAATACAGCAGGCTAAAAATGCCTATGCAGATGGTTATTTATTGGCAAAAGATGCCGAAAAAATTGCGGACAGACCAATTGCCTTTTTGCCCAGCACCAGACGCATAGGGATGGTGCAATACCCAGCGCCGCGCAGCCAGCCACCATACCGCTTGCTATTTTTGGGCCGCTGGCACCCCAACAAGGGTATAGACCTGCTGCTAGAAGCCTTGCACATGTTGACGGATGTCGATTGGCAGCAAATAGAAGTAGTCGAAATTCAAGGCGGTGGCCCTATGCATGCGCAGGTCAAAGTTGCCATAGATGCTTTGCAAGCACAAGGCCGACCTGTGGTGCAAGGGCGCTACCTAGCCAGGGCCGAGGCTGAAGCCTCAATCGCTAGAGCAGACTGGGTTCTTATTCCATCACGCATAGAAAGTATTCCTGTAGTATTTTCGGACGCAATGAAAATGATGCGCCCGGTAGTGGCTATGCCTGTAGGAGACTTGCCCAAACTCTTGCAAAGGCAGCTATGCGGGATATTAACTACAAAAGTTACTGCTGACGCCTATTCCATAGCGCTACGTCATGCCATAAAATCTAGTACAGCAAATTATCTAAAGGGCGCACAAGCACATGCACAGAATTTTGATTTACCTTTATTGAGCAATGATTTAATAAAAGAATTGATTCCAGATGAATAACCATTCTTGGCAAGAACGGTGGAAGCCTTTTTTTGTAATATTATCTTTTGCTTCAATTTTTTGGGTTGCGTATATTTTATTCGATGGCATCAAAGATTTAAAAAATAATTTTGCGAACATAAATTTATATTGGTTATTTTTCGTACTAGTATTTAATATATTTTCTGGATATTTTGGTTTTGAGGCATTTTATTTAATTTTTAATACGATCAAGCCCAATACATATAAGAAAAAATTCTTGGGAAATTTATATTTCACAGCCCAATTAATGAAGCATTTGCCAGGAAGA
>JAHAYB010000145.1 GCA_018384835.1 Comamonas sp. | reverse complement strand
GTAATATATCTATTTTATTAAAAAAAGCAGAAGTTCAGCCAGGTGAAGTCAAGAGGGTGGAAGCCAATGGCACATTTCTAGCAGTTTATAACCTGTCGGGTGAATTTTATGTCACCAATGACTGCTGCACCCATGCAACCGCCTCCTTATCCGAAGGCGAAATTGTGGATGATGATTTGATTGCCTGCCCCGTACACGACGGCACTTTCCATATTCCCAGTGGACAGGCCGTGGGTTTTCCTTGTGAAATAGATTTGCGCACTTACAAAGTCATTGAAGATGTGGAAAACGTGGTAATTGATTGGGATCAGGAAGCGGATGAAGCCGCAAGTGCTATTTAAGAAGGAGTGTGGTATGAGCAGTGAAAATAACCGTTTGAAGCGTCGCCCCATCGCCCAATCCATGAAAGACTTGGATGAGCTGATGAACTTGGAATCTGGGAAAATGTCCCGCGATATTTTCTGGGATGAGGCTATTTACCAGCAGGAAGTTGAGAAAATCTTCTCGCGCTGCTGGCTTTTTGTGGCGCATGAGTCCCAAATTCCAAAAAGTGGTGACTACATCACCACTTATATGGGCGAAGACAGCGTACTCATTGTGCGCCAGAAAGATGGTTCTGTAAAAGGCTTCTTGAATACCTGTACCCACCGTGGCAATAAACTAAATTTTGCTGATTTGGGTAATGCTCGTCAATTTATTTGCAATTACCACGGCTGGGCCTTTGGTATTGATGGTAGCTTAAAGGGGATGCACGCCTCAGAAGCCTACGAGGCCAGCGGTATGAAGCTACAAGAGCATAGCTTGCACCCTGTTGCAAATATTGAGAGCTATAAAGGTTTGATTTTTGCTACGCTAGACCCAGAAGCCCCTTCGCTGAACGAGTACCTAGGAGACTTCCGCTATTACCTAGATGCCGTCTTTGATATGGATGGGCAAGGTACGGAGTTTGTGGGTGGTTGTATTAAATCAGTGATTAAGTGCAACTGGAAATTTGCTGCTGAAAACTTTGTAGGCGATATTCTTCACGCCGGCTGGACCCATGATTCTGGTGCTAAGGCCATGGTCGGCGGGGCAGTGGCAGAGGTGCATAAATTCCCAGAAGAATCTTACCAAGTCAACTTCAATGGCCACGGCTGGGAATTTAACCAAGATATTGTCGGCAATGCAGCAACCTTGGGTGAGAAAGATATTTTGAAATATCTGTACACCTTACAGCCCGCCGTTGCAGAGCGCTTGGGTGATTTGCGCTCAAAAATAATTGGCTCTATCTCCTCCTGTACGCTATTTCCCAATACCTCATTCTTGCCAGGACAGAATACCTTCCGCACCTGGCATCCACGTGGCCCTAATGAAATTGAGCTGCATACTTGGACATTTGTTAATAAGTCTGCACCACAGGAAATCAAAGACATGTGGCAAAAAGGCGGCATGATGACCTTTAGCCCCAGTGGTGTCTTTGAAATGGATGATGGCGAAAACTGGGAATACAGCACCAAAAGCAATGCCGGTTTTGTCACTCGCCAGCAAGACTTGTATCTGGGCTTAGGGCAAGAAACTAAAGTAACAGATACCGATATGCCTTGTAACGTTTATCAGGGGCAAATCAACGAAGCCAATCAGCGTGCTTTTTATCTGCGCTGGCTGGATATGATGAAAGCTGATAGCTGGGAAAAAGTTCCTCAAAGAGATAATCCTACATTGCCATTGGATACCAAGGAATTTGAAAAGCAAACCAAAAATCACAAGGAGGCCGTATGAGTTCTTTAGATAAAAATGTAGAAATTCCTGTGGACGCAGAGATGCTGCGTGATATTGAGCGATTTTTATATAAAGAAGCCAGGTTACTTGACAATGAGGCTTGGGATGCTTGGCTGGCGTTAATGACGGAAGATATTCATTATTGGATGCCCACCCAGGAAAACCGCCGTCGCGTTGATAAAAAAGGTGCTTATCGCGTTGAAGGGGCTGCTTTGTATAACGATAACCTGCGCGACTTAACCCGCCGGGTAACACGTTTCAAACAACCCAGTGCTTGGGCTGAAGACCCTGCAACTAGGCATGTACACGTGGTGTCTGCTGTTGAGGCGTACAAAGCAGAAAAGAACAATGAATTTATTGTCCACTCTACGATTGTGAACTATCGCAGCCGTGTTGAGCGTGACAATGATTTACTGGTCGCTAGGCGGGAAGATGTATTGCGCCTAGAAGACGGTAAATTGCGTATTGCCAAGCGAAAAATCCTCATGACTCAATCTGTATTCATGGCTAAAAACCTGAATGCCTTCTTATAAATAATTTGGTAAAAAAGGATTGAATCCATATGGGGTGGTTGCAGCAGCAGGTCGCATTGGTGACTGGTGGTGGCTCGGGTATTGGTCGTGCTGTGGTACGTCGATTCCTTGAAGAAGGATGCGCTGGAGTGGGCGTTTTAGTGCGCTCCCAAGAGCAGGCAGAGAGCCTCGTGAAAGAATTTGGCGAAAGCGTTGAGATTTTTCTGGGTGATGTCAGAAATCCTCAAGACAACTTGGGCGCTGTGGAAGCCACAGTCAACAAGTTTGGCAAGCTCGATACCCTGGTTGCCAATGCCGGTGTATGGGACTTTTTTACACGCCTGGAGAAAATGTCCTTAGAACAAATAGCCAATAGCTTTGATGAGATATTTTCTATCAATGTAAAGGCTTATTTGCTAGCTGCTGCTGCTGCTGCCCCCCATTTGAGAAAGTCAAAAGGCAGCATGATTTTTACGCTGTCTAATTCGGCTTTTTACGCTGGTGGTGGTGGGCCGCTGTATGTGGCATCCAAACATGCAGGTGTGGGCTTGGTCAAGCAATTGGCCTATGAATTTGCCCCCGATGTGCGTGTAAATGCCGTTGCCCCTGGTGGCACGGTAACGCCTTTAAGAGGGCCAGAGACATTGGGCAAGCAGGAAAACAGGCTTTCTGAAATTCCTAATTTTGAGGCATCAGTGGCTGAAACAATGCCGCTGCGCTTTATCGCGCAGCCTGAAGACCATGCGGGGCATTATGTGCTTCTCGCATCCAAGAGAAATAGCAAGGCAACAACTGCTGCAATTATCCAAAGTGATGGTGGGTGGGAAATAAGGAAAATGCGCTCTTGATGCATTATTGAGGCACTGCAATAAAAGAAGGAGATGGTATGAGTGATGATTTGAGTAAATCTCAAAAAGAATTGCTGGATATTTTTAAAAGCCTGAAAATTCCATTAATGGCTGCTCCCATGTTTTTGGTGAGTAATCCTGAAATGGTAATTGCCAGTGCAAAAGCTGGAATTATTGGAGCTTATCCAGCCGCCAATGCTAGGAATATAGAGCAGCTGGATGAGTGGATGTCCATCACCAAAAATGGCATCACTGCTGAAAATGAAAATCCTCCTTGGGCTATGAATATGATTGTTCATAGCAGCTATGACAGGTTTGCACAAGAGTTGGAGCTGGTTTGTAAATACCAGCCAAAAATTGTTTCTACTGCCTTGGGTAGTCCCAAAAGAGTATTGGAGGCGGTGCATGGTTATGGTGGTACGGTGATTGCAGATGTCACCACCCCCACATTGGCTAAAAAGGCGGCGGATGCTGGTGTTGATGGTTTGGTTCTGGTTACTAACGGAGCAGGTGGCCATACAGGTAATTACCATCCATTTGCCTTGATAGCTGAAGTCCGTAAGTTCTGGAGTGGTCCCTTGGGGTTGGCTGGCTGTATTAGTTCAGGCAAAGATATCAGGGCAGCCCAGATTTTAGGTGCAGATTTTGTTCTGGCGGGTACCCGATTTATTGCTTCTCATGAAAGTATGGCTAGCGCTGATTACATGCAGCTACTGGTTGAAAGCAATATAGAAGACCTGGTGGCAACAAAAGCTGTTTCTGGTGTGTTGGCCAATTGGCTAAAACCTAGCCTAGAGAAGGCTGGAATCACCGACGCACAACTCCATCAGGAAAAAAAGGTGGATTTTTCTGGTGATATTGCTGATGCCCCTAAAGCGTGGAAAACGGTTTGGTCAGCCGGCCACGGTGTTGGTACGGTGGAAGCGGTGCAGCGTATTGCAGAGATTGTTGAGATCATGTATCAGGACTATCAAAAAATTTAGTGTAGGTAAGAAAATTCTGATTTTTAGCAATCAGTTATTTTAATAAATTTTGGTTTTTAACCGTCTTTTAAAGGAGACAGAATATGAAACGACGTTTTGCAATTATTGGTGTCACTGCATCATTTTTGGGACTTGCTTTTTCAGCCAATGCGCAAGAGACTATTATTCAAATTGGGGTGAGTGTGAGTGCCACAGGGCCAGCAGCATCCTTGGGTATCGCTGAAAAAAATAGTGTTGAGCTTTTGCCTAAAACTTTGGGTGGATTGCCTGTTAACTATATTATTTTAGATGATGGCTCTGACCCCAGCCAAGCAGCTAAAAATGCCCGCCGGTTTATGGATGCAGAAAAAGTGGATGCCATTATTGGTTCTACCACTGTCCCTGCCTCTATGGCAATTGCCGAAGTGGTGGCTGAAACAGGAACACCGCAGATTGCCTTGGCTCCCTTTACACCCAAGCAAATCAAATGGGTTTTCCCCATCCCTCAATCTGTTGGGGTGATGTCTTCTGCGTTGTTTGAAAGCATGGCAGAGAAAAATATCAAAACATTGGGTTATATCGGTTTTAATGATGCCTATGGCGAAGTTTGGCTGCAAGACTTGCAAGCTGGGGCGAAGGAAAATGGTATTGATATTGTTGCCCTGGAACGCTATGGCCGTACTGATACCAGCGTAACTGCCCAAGCCCTGAAGCTAATGCAAAAAAATCCTGATGCCATTGTGATTGTTGGTAGTGGTACGCCTGCAGCATTGCCTATGCACACCTTGCGCGAGCGTGGTTATAAAGGCCAGTTTTATCAAACCCATGGTGTTGCTAATAATGATTTCTTGAGAGTTTCAGGTGCGCCTGATAATTCTATGATATTGCCTACCGGGGTAATGTTGGTTGCAGAGCAGTTGCCAGATAGCCACCCCAGTAAAAAACCAGCAGTGAGCTATTTGAAAGCCTATGAAGGCAAGCATGGTGCAAACTCTCGCAGCCCATTTGGTGCTTATGCCCACGATGCTTATTTGGTTCTGGATCACGCAGTGACAGCGGTAGGCAAAGAGCATAAGCCTGGTACGCCTGCTTTCCGTGAAGCATTGCGCGATGCAATGGAAAATACCAAAAATCTGCCTGTTACCCATGGTGTCATTAATATGACGGAATCTGATCACTCGGGTTTGGGTAATGACAGTCGCGTGCTTATCACCAATGAAAAAGGTGCTTGGAAGCTGTTGAAATAAAAAATGCAGGATGCCAGGGAGCTGATAATGAATCATACGTTTTTTAATACCCCAGCACTTTTGGCTCCTGCCGTGACGGTGAAGGAGGACTTGCCCGATGGTGGCTTCCTTCTTCGCTCACCAGAGGAGCTTGGAGAAGTCACCCGCTGCATAGGAGACTGGTTGGAGTACTGGGCAGAAAAGACTCCAGATGCCTTGTATCTGGCTGAAAGAGGTGTAGATGGCGAGTGGGTCAAAATGACTTATGCGCAAGTGCGCCATCGTATCGGTGCTATTGCACAAGGACTTTTGGATTTGGGGCTGGAAGAAAAGTCGCCTGTAGTTTGCCTGTCAGATAATAGTCTAGACCATGCCTTGTTAATGCTGGCAACCATGCATATTGGCCGCCCTTTTGTGACGGTTTCCAGTGCTTACTCCAGGCTTGCTAAAGAATATAGCAAGGTCAGTGGTATTTTAAAGCAACTCTCTCCTGGCTTGATTTATGCCAGTGATGGTGCAGTGTATGGCCCGGCTATTCGTGCTTGTGGCCAGGACTGTCCTGTTGTTTTAAGCCATAACGCTTATAGCCTGGATGGTAGTATTACTTTTGCAGAAGTAGCACGTGCTGTAGAAACGCCTGCAGTGATGGAGGCATTTGCTGAAATTACCCCGCAAACACATGCCAAGTATTTGCTAACCTCCGGTTCAACGGGTACACCCAAGGTGGTAATCAATACCCATGCCATGCTTTGTGCGAATCAACAGCAAGCACGCCAGACTTGGACTTTCCTGCAAATTGAAAAGCCTGTAGTCGTGTCTTGGCTGCCCTGGAGCCATACCTTTGGCACCAACCATAACTTCAATATGGTATTGTGCAATGGTGGTAGTTTTTATATTGATGAAGGCCGACCAGTTCCAGGGTTGATGGAAAAATCGGTTAAGAATCTGCGGGATGTAAAACCCAATTTGTACTTTAATGTGCCCAAAGGGTTTGATGCCTTGATTACTTTTTTGGAAGAAGATCCAGACTTCAAAACTGAATTTTTTAGCCGTTTACGTGCTGTATTTTATGCCGCAGCAGCTTTGCCAGTGACCACTTGGAATCGGCTGGAGCGTATCGCTCAATCTGTTCAAGGTGATAACGTTTGGTTTACCTCCGCTTGGGGGGCAACAGAAACTTCGCCCATGATTACCAATGTCCACTGGAAGCTGGATGGACCTGGTTGTATTGGCTTGCCTATGCCTGGTTGTGAACTAAAGTTTGTACCTAACGCTGGAAAAATGGAAATGCGTGTGCGTGGCGCACAGGTTTTCCCTGGTTATTTGAATGATGAGGAAAATACCAAAAAAGCCTTTGATGAGGATGGTTTTTATAAAATAGGTGATGCCGGTTTATTGGTTGACCTAGAAGACCCTCAGAAAGGCATTCGTTTTGATGGCCGCGTTACAGAAGACTTTAAGTTGACTACGGGAACTTGGGTCTCTGTTGGTACGCTGCGTGTAAAGGCGGTAGCGGCTCTTGCCCCTTATGCCCAGGACGTGGTAGTTACAGGCCATGATAGGGATGAGGTGGGTTTGCTGATATTCCCAACAGCAGAGGCCGAGAAAATAGAAAATTCTACGCTGCATCAGCATATTAAAAATAGCCTATTGCAGTTGCGAAAAGAAAGTGGCGGTGGCTCTTCACAAAGCCCGGTACGTGCCATGCTATTGGATAGCCAGCCCAGTTTGGAAACAGGTGAAATTACCGACAAAGGTTATATCAATCAAAGAGCGGTGCTGACCCAAAGGGCTGATGCTGTTAAAAAATTGCATACGCCTTATAAAGCTGAGGGTGTGATTGTTATCAACTAATCTATTGTTGACGATTGTTGAATTGGAAGCTCAATGGTTAAAAAAATTAAAGTAACTATTATTGACAGTGAAAATACTTCTACTGACTTAATGGTAAAAATCTTGCGTGCAGGAAAAAATCATTTCTGTTAACGGAGAAATAAGTTTATCAGCAAGAAAGTTCAAATAATGTCAGAAATTTTTCAAGTTCAGCTAGAGCCGCATGGTGCTAGCTTTGATTGCCGCTCGGATCAGCATATTTTAGATGCTGCCATTGAGGCCGGTTATTGGCTGCCACATAGCTGCCGCTTGGGCGATTGCAATAGTTGCGTGCTCCCCGTATTAAATGGGGAAGTGAGCCACAGCGATTTACCGCATGAACCTGAAACGCTACAGGCTGGATTGTGCCGCACCTGCCATGCTCGCCCTTTGGGTAATGTGGTATTAGATGCCCCTACCGTGCCTAAAGAGCCTGGTCAGCGTGTAATTACTACAGGGGCGCGTGTCCTGGAGGTGCAGCGCCCATCCTCTGATGTGGCTGTTGTGCAATTGCAAGTGCCTAGCAGTGCGGGCTTGGGTTTTCGTGCCGGTCAGTATATGGATGTATTGCTGCGTGATGGCTCACGGCGCAGTTATAGCATGGCTAATACCCCCAATGATGAGGGTGTATTAGAGTGGCATATTCGGCGTATAGAAGGTGGCCGTTTTTCCAGCCATGTTTATGACAAACTCAAGCCCCGAGATTTAGTGCGGGTGCAAGGGCCTTATGGCAGCTTTGTTTGGCGTGATGAAAATTGCCCAGTGATTTTTTTAGCCTCTGGCACGGGCTATGCACCTATAGCGGCTTTACTCAAAACACATGGTGCAGAAATTGCACGCAATGGCGCAGTGCTTTATTGGGGCGCACGCCAGTATCAAGATTTATATGCCGTACCCTCTGTGCAGGAGTGGGAGCAAACTTATCCAGGGGTGCGCTTGCTTCCTGTACTGTCTGAGGCCGGGGAAGACTGGCAAGGCAGGCGTGGCTTGGTGCATGAGGCGGTGTTACAAGACCAGCCTGATTTATCCCAACACGCGGTGTATGCTTGTGGCAACCCCCTGATGATTGATGCGGCACGCAATAGCTTTATTGCACAGGCAGGCTTGGAAAAAGATAAGTTTTATAGCGATGCTTTTATTATTGCCAACTAAATAGCTGGTAAAAATAATAAGTTGTTAGCTTATCATAGGTGATGTAAAAAATAACCGGAAATTATTTTATTTTTAAGGAGAAAATCAATGTCCATTTGGTTTAATGGAGTGCCTTTAGCGCTATTGAACGAGAAGGGTGCTACTTGTGCCAACGGAAATTTAGGCATTGAATTAACAGAGGCTGGAGATGATTTCCTCAAAGGGCGTATGCCGGTTGACCAGCGTACCCGCCAGCCTGCCGGGGTCTTGCATGGCGGCGCTTCGGTGTTATTTGCAGAGACTTTGGCTTCTTGGGCAGCAGCGCATGTGGTGGACCCTAACAAGCACCACTGTGTTGGCCAGGAAATCAACGCCAATCATATACGTGCTGTGGCAGAGGGTTGGGTGCAAGGCATTGCTAAACCGGTGCATCTGGGGCGTACCAGCCATGTGTGGGAAGTGCGTATTACCAATGAAGAAGGTAAATTGGTTTGTATATCGCGTGTCACCATGGCGGTATTAAATAAGCCCAATCAGTATTAATCAGTACTAAATAGTATAAATAGTAAAAAATCGCTTGATATTAAAAACAATACCTAAGCAGTTTATTACTCGCCTATTTGTTTTATAAAATTGCTTTAGAACGTCAACACGTTTTCAGCCCTTGATTATTGCTCTTGTTCTTGTATATATGGTCGCTTAAACAAGAGCACTTTAAGGCTACGCTCCTCATTCACATCAGCAAACACCGGTGGATTGGGCAGGCGCTGCACAAAGACCAGTTCAGGGGCATGTTCGGCCACCTGCTGGCGCAGGAAGTCACTGCCTAATTCAGGCGCATTCAGGCACAGCAGGGCATGGCCGCCGGGGGCTATCAGGCTGGGTAGGCGGCGTAGCAGGCGGGCGTAATCCTTGCTGGCGACAAAGCTGCCTTTTTGGTAACTGGGCGGGTCGGCAATCACCAGCGCATACGGCCCCAGGCGGGTGAGCTTGCCCCAGCTTTTGAAAATATCGTGCGCCAGAAAACGCGCCCCGCTCAAGCCATTGAGCCGGTGATTGGCCTGCCCCAACGCCAACGCGCCGCTGGCCATATCCACATTCACCACCGCCTGCGCCCCGGCTTGCAAGGCCACCACTGAAAACGCGCAGCTATAGGCAAACAGATTGAGCACTTTCGGCTGCGCCCCACCTTGCGCTGCCAGCGCCTGCACATGTTGGCGCACCCAAGCGCGGCCAGCCGCCATGTCCAGAAACAGCCCGTGGTTCTGCCCCTGCAATACGCGCACTAGGTATTGCGCCCCGGCTTCGCGCACAGGGTGCGGCTCGGGCAACACGCCGCGCATTAGCTCGGTGGTGGCGGGCGTGCCGCTTTGGCGCTGCTGGTACACCCAGCACAGCGGCAACCCTAGCTGGGCATAGCGGGCTTGCAACGCTGCGTCAATGGCTTGCAACTGCGCTTGTGTGAGCGGTAGAAAACTGGTCAGCACCAAGGCGGGCGGATAGGCATCCAGCGTTAAATGCTCGCAGCCGGGAAAGCGCCCACCCCGGCCATGCAGCAGGCGGCAGGCTGCATCGGGCGGGGTCAGTTGGGTGATGTGGTCGAACAGGGCTTGCATAGAAAAAACATAAAAAAAGATGCTTGAATGACCCCAGCTTACCCCAGCCGCCCACTGCCCAGTTGCTGCGCTAGGGCAGCCTCTAGCGGCAAAGGTTCGGCATGGAGTTGGGCGGCCAGCAATTCACCGCACAGCACGCCCAGGGTGATGCCGCGTGCGCCCAAGGCGGTGAGGGCGTAGAGGCCAGGCGCTGCACCAACCACCGCGCCAACAATGGGCAGGCGGTCGCGGCTGGTGAGGCGCACTTGGCTCCAGGTGGGCAGGCAATCGGGCTGACCGGGGGTGAAGGCAGGAGCCAGCAGCGCAGCGCTAGCGGGCAGCAGTTGCGCCAGTTTGCCCAGGTTGTGGGCGTGGGCGGCGGCTTGCTGGGCAGCGGGTGCGGGCAGTTGCGTCTGGCCGCGCTCGAAGGTCGAACCCATGACCCAGCCGCTGGGTGTAGAAAAAGGCACATCAGGAACCAGGTTGCCCGCGCCATTGACGGGAAAGGGGGGCAAGGCCATAGCCGTAGCGGCGTTGCGCTTGCCCCAGCTCACTTGGCCGCGCACGGGCAGCAGCGGCCAGTGGGCGGGTAGCCATGGGGCACTGCCCGCGCCTGCGGCAATGATAGTGATAGCTGCTTTGGTGCTGGCTAGCGGTTGGCCTTGGGTATTCCAAGCCTGCCAGCCTGCTTCGCTGTGCTCCAAACGCGCCACGCCAGCCTGGCCGATAAAGCGAATGCGCGGGTGGCGCA
>JAHAYB010000133.1 GCA_018384835.1 Comamonas sp. | reverse complement strand
CAGAATGATTTGCGTGCCGCTGTCGTCTGGCGTGGAGCCTACGGACAGCCCCGTATTCCCTCCTTGGGGCACGATGGCCACGCCCGCTGCCGCGCAGGCTTTGATCACCGCGGCCACCTCTTGGGTGTTGCCGGGGCGCACCACGGCCAGCGCCTTGCCCTGGCGGCGGCCACGCCAATCGCGCTCGTAGGCGCTCAAGTCGCCATCGGTTAGAACATGGGCGCTGCCAAGGGTGGTGCGCAGGGTGTCAAGCAGGGCTTGTTGCATGGTGGTGCTCTCCATCAAGGCCGTTGAAGCGGTCAAATCAGTAAGAAAAATTAAGAATGTACGGAGGGGTGTTCTTTGGCCGCTTTCAAGCGCAGGCGGATATGCCAGGTGCAGGCGCTAAACAGCAGCACGCACAGCAGAACCTCTGCCCAGGCGTAATAGCTGGCGGGGGCAGGCTCGCTGGTGGCGCGTACCAGCCCCTCGGTGCAATACAGCCAAATCATCAAACTCAGCCAGCGGTAGGTGTACATGCGCCGTTTGAGCAAACCGGCCAGCGGCAGCGCCAGCGGTAGCGCCTTGAGCGCCAGCCAAGAGCCGCCGGGGCGCACAGGAGCCAGCCACAGCTCCCAGGCCAGGCAAAGCACTATCAGTGCCAGCAGAAAGACAACAGCCAGCCAACGGCTGGTTTCTATAGCGCCGTGGGGGGTAACAGAGGTGGGGGTTGAAGCACTGTGCATGGGGCTGGCATCATAGCGGGCATGTCTTTATCCCTGCTTCCTCTACGTTGGCGCCGCCGCGCCACCAGCTTTTCTTGGCGCAATACGTTTCACACGCTGCGCCAGCGCTTTGCACAAGACCAGCTTGGCCCCACGGCCAGCAGCTTGACCTATACCACCTTGCTGTCACTGGTGCCGTTTTTTACGGTGCTGTTGTCGGTGTTTACCGCCTTCCCCAGTTTTGGCCGCTTGCAGGAAGACTTGCAAGGCTGGCTGGTGGAGAGCCTGATTCCCGAGCAGATTGCCGAGCAGCTCATGGGTTACATGATGCAGTTTGCCAGCAAGGCCAGCCAATTAGGGGCGATGGGGCTGGCGTTTTTGGTGATTACCGTTATCAAGCTGACGCTGACCATGGACCAGACCTTAAACCGCATCTGGCGGGTGCAGCGCCTACGCCCCCTGGGGCAGCGCCTGCTGATTTACTGGGGCGTGCTCACCTTGGGGCCTTTGCTGCTGGCGATGAGCATTGGCATGACCTCGTATGTGGTATCGGCCTCGCGGGGGCTGGTTCACGCCCTGCCCGAGGGGCTGCACTGGACGCTGAACTCCGTGCAGTTTCTGCTGATGTCCAGTGCCTTGGCAGCGCTCTACCACTTTGTGCCCAATACCCCGGTGCGCTGGCGGCATGCCTGGGCGGGCGGTATTTTTGTGGCGGCGGGGCTGGCCTTGGCCAAGTATTCGCTGGGCTTGTACCTGGCTAGTGTGCCGACCTATTCCATGATTTACGGCACGTTTGCCACGCTGCCTATCTTGCTGCTTTGGATTTACATCTGCTGGGTGATTTTTCTGCTGGGCGCAATCGTCGCCGCCTACTGGCCCAGCCTGCGAGCGGGGGCGCTGCGCAATATCCAAGGCCAAGGGACGGCGTTTACCCTGGCGCTGGAGGTGATTGCCACCCTAGAGCCGCTGCGCCAACAAGCCTGCCGAGGGATGCCAGCGCGTCAATTAGCGAAAAGCCTGCGTGTCGATCGCTTGCAGTTAGAGCCTGCCCTAGAAGCGCTGACCGCCATCCGCTGGGTGGGCGCAATGCCAGAGACGGCGACCTCCTACCTCGAAGAGGGCGAGCCACGCTACGTGCTGCTGGCCGAGCCGCAAGCCACCTTGCTTGCGCCCTTGATTGAGCAGTTACTGCTCTCGCCGGGCGACAGCATCCAAACGTTTTGGCAAGGCAGCGGCTGGCATGAGCGCCGCCTTAGCGAGGTATTGCCCGCCTGGTGCGGCCCAGTGCAGGCGAAAAGTTAAAACAACACCCCATCCAGCGGCCAGCGCGGTTTGATGTCAAAGGCGTAGTCCATTTGCGGCTGCTGCAAGCCGCTTTGGATGCGCATGGCCGCAGCCATGGCAATCATGGCACCGTTGTCGGTACACAAATGCAGCTCAGGGTAGTGCACGCGAATGCCCTGGCGCTGGCAGGCATTATTGAGCTGCTGGCGCAGCAGTTGATTCGCCCCCACGCCACCGGCCACCACCACGCGCTGCATACCGGTCTGCTCTAAGGCTTTGAGGGTTTTCTTCACCAACACATCCACAATCGCTGCCTGGGTGCTGGCGGCCAAGTCGGCCTTGCGCTCGGGCAGCGCATCGCCCAATTTTTTGGCTTGGGTCAGCACCGCTGTTTTCAGGCCCGCAAAGGAAAAATCCAGATTGCCGCTATGCAGCAAAGGGCGCGGCAGCGCAAAGGCTTTGGGGTCGCCACCCTGCGCCAGCTTGGCTAGCTCCGGCCCGCCGGGATAGGGCAAGCCCAGCAGCTTGGCGGATTTGTCGAAGGCTTCGCCCGCAGCGTCGTCAATCGTCTCGCCCAAAATGGCGTAGCGCCCG
>JAHAYB010000130.1 GCA_018384835.1 Comamonas sp. | reverse complement strand
GGCGATTTTGGCGGAGGCGGCGCTGTCCTACCTCGGCCTGGGGGCGCAAGCACCCCAACCTTCCTGGGGGCGTATGCTCAGTGAGGCACAAACCCTGCTGCACCAAGCCAGTTGGCTAGCGATTGCCCCCGGCTTGGCCATTGCCACTAGCGTACTGGGTTTGAACCTGCTGGGCGATGGCCTGCGTGATGCGCTGGCTAGCCAGCAGCCGCAGCAGTCCTTATAAAAAGAAAGAACATTCATGACCCTGCCTCTGCCCACCATCACCGATACCGTTTTGGATGCCGCCAAGCTCAGTCTGTGGTTGCCCCGCCCCGGTCATACGCCGCATGACACTGGCAGCACGCCGCTGGCGGCGCTGCACAACATCAGCTTCAAGCTGCGCCGTGGCAGCAGCCTGGGGGTGATTGGCGAGTCGGGCAGCGGCAAGACTTTGCTGGCGCTCTCGCTCATGGGCTTGCAGCCTGCGGGCAGCCGCGTTACCGGCAGCCTGCGCCTGAATACCGTAGAAATGTTGGACAACACCCCCAAGCAATGGCAGCAACTGCGCGGCAACCGCTTGGCCATGGTGTTTCAAAACCCGATGAGCGCCCTCAACCCCCTGCACCCCATTGGCCGCCAGGTGGCCGAGCCTTTGCGCCTGCACCTCGGGCTGGGGCGGCGTGCCGCCTGGGAGCAGGCCATTGCCTTGCTAGAGCGCGTCGGCATACAAGCCGCCCGCAGCCGCGCCTATGACTATCCGCACCAGTTCTCGGGCGGGCAGCGCCAGCGCATCACCATCGCTATGGCGCTGGCCTGCCAGCCCGATGTGCTGATTGCTGACGAACCAACCACCGCCCTGGATGTTACGGTGCAGCAACATATCCTTGACCTGCTGCACGACTTAATGGCCGAGCGGCAAATGGCGCTGGTGCTAATCTCGCACGACCTGGGGGTGATTGCGCAAAACGCTGACGATATGCTGGTGCTCTACGGCGGTCAGGTGGTGGAAAGTGGCCCTACTGAGGCGCTGTTTCGCCACATGGCGCACCCCTACACCCGCGCCTTGCTGATGGCGCGACCTAACTTACACG
Organism: Comamonas sp.; assembly: GCA_018384835.1. Lineage (GTDB taxonomy): Bacteria > Pseudomonadota > Gammaproteobacteria > Burkholderiales > Burkholderiaceae_C > Comamonas. Next base: position 7,273 of record JAHAYB010000130.1, on the reverse strand, counting down.
CCACCCGCCAACCCAGTGGCCGACGCAAAAGCCTACTGGCAATTGCCGGCAATGTGCCGCCCTTGGGGCAGTGGAACCCCCAAGCCTGCCCCTTTGCCCCGCGTTGCAGCTTTGCCCAGGCCGAATGCCGGCAAGAAGCCCCAGCGCGGGTCGCCATTCCCAGCTTTGCCGCCTACCAAGCCACCAACTACAGCAGCTTAGGGGCGCACCATGCTTGGTGCTTGCGCCCCGAGGCTCTGCGCCCCGGCAACACCCAGGTTTGGCAATGATGCAGCGTCCACCCCATTCCCCCGAACTGGGCAGCCACCATTGCGATTGCGCTGCCGCCCACTGGCTCCAAGGCTGGCTACACGCCCCTGGGGTGCAGCACCTGCCCTCGCCCAATTTTGGTGAGCGCCCGCCAGCAGCTTGCATTGATTTGGCGGTGCTGCACTCCATCAGCCTGCCGCCGGGCGAATACGGCACGGGCTGCGTGCAGCAGCTTTTTACCAACCAGTTGGATTGGGATGCCCACCCTTACTTCAACAGCATTCGCAACCTGGAAGTGTCCGCCCACTTCTTTATCACCCGCCAGGGGGTACTGTGGCAGTTTGTTAGCGCGGATGCACGCGCTTGGCACGCCGGAGCCTCGCACTGGCGCGGACGCAGCAATTGCAATGATGACTCGATAGGCATTGAGCTAGAGGGGCTAGAAGGCCAGCCCTTCACCCCCGCCCAATACCAGCGCTTGGGCTGGCTGCTGGGTCACATCGCCCAAGCCTATCCCCTAAAATACTTGGCTGGCCATGAACATATTGCCCCTGGGCGTAAGCAAGACCCAGGGGCAGGATTTGACTGGCCACAGTTGGCGCAATTACTGGCAGCAACCCTGCCAGCGCAGACCTGCAAAAACCTACACTGGCCTTGAGCCACAGGTGCTGCACCCAGGCCAAGGCCGGGCGCTGTATGGGTGTTTTATTTTTGGGCAGTTGGCCGGTGGTTTACACTATCCCTAGTGTTTTCAGACTGCCAAAGTCATAGATATAGTGTTGAAAACCCATGCACCAACTTGCGCCTCATAGGTATATCAGCGCCCCCGATAAAGGCTGATTCCACTAGGCTTTATCGCATTCTTGCTGCATTTTTCTTGCATTTTTATTGCACCCCCCTCTGCTAAAGGAAACCATGCCCAACGCATTGCATACCCAGGCGCATACCAGCGCCGTGGACGGCTCTGTGCCCGTCGTTTTAGAGCAGCACCAAATCATTCGCCGCAACGGCGATGTGGTGCCCTTTGCCCCGCAAAAAATCGCCGTGGCCGTGACCAAGGCTTTTCTGGCCGTGCGCGGCTCTCAGGGCGCAGCCTCGGCCAGCACCCGCGAGACGGTGGAGCAACTCACCCTGAGCGTGGTACGCGCCCTGCTGCGCTCGCGCCCTGATGGTGGCACCTTCCACATTGAAGACGTGCAAGACCACGTGGAGCTGGCGCTAATGCGCGGTGGCCACCAAGACGTTGCCCGCGCCTATGTGCTCTACCGCGCCGCTCGCCAGCAAGAGCGCCTGGCCGCCAAGAAAAAAGCCCAGGAAGAAGCTGCTGCCGCCGCTGCTGCGCCGCAAATGCACGTCACCGACCACGGCCAGCGCATCGTGCTAGACCAAGAGCGCCTGCACCGCCTGATTAGCGCCGCCTGCACCGGCCTGGCCGCCGAGGTCAAGCCCGAACCCATCCTGACCGAAACCCTGAAAAACCTGTACGACGGTATTCCCTTAATCGAGGTCTATAAAGCCGCCATCCTGGCCGCCCGCACCCGCATCGAGAAGGACCCAGACTACAGCTTTGCCACCGCCCGCCTGCTGCTGCACACCATCGTGCGCGAGGTGCTAGGCCAAGGCGTAGAGCCTGCGGCCATGCCCGCCGCTTATGCCGAATACTTCCCGCGCTTTGTGCAAAAAGGGGTGGAGCACGAGCTGCTCAACCCCGAGCTGCTGCACTTTGACCTGCCCCGCCTGGGCGCAGCCCTGAAGGCCGAGCGCGATTTGCAACTGGACTACCTGGGCCTGCAAACCCTGTATGACCGCTACTTCCTGCACGTAGCCAAGCAGCGCATTGAGCTGCCCCAGGTGTTCTTTATGCGCGTGGCGATGGGGCTGGCGCTCAATGAAGAAGACCGCAACACCCGCGCCATTGAGTTCTACGAGCTGCTGTCCTCCTTTGACTTTATGAGCAGCACGCCCACGCTGTTTAACAGCGGCACGCTGCGCTCCCAACTATCGAGCTGCTACCTGACCACCGTGCCCGACCACCTGGAAGGCATTTACGACGCGATTAAGGAAAACGCCCTGCTCTCCAAATACGCTGGCGGCTTGGGCAATGACTGGACACCGGTACGCGCCCTGGGCGCACGCATCAAGGGCACAAATGGCGAATCGCAAGGCGTAGTGCCCTTCCTAAAAGTGGTGAACGACACGGCGGTAGCGGTCAACCAGTGCTTCGCGCCGGACACGGGGGTTTACACAGCCCAAGGGGTAAAACCCATCCGCGACATCCGCCCTGGCGACTTGGTGCTTGGCCATAGCGGCCAGTACCGCGAGGTCACAGAGCGCATGGTCTATAACCAGACCGACCCCATGGTGGCCATTGATGTCAAGCACGCGCTTGAACCCATGCTCGTCACCGATGCGCACCCGTTCTGGGCCATCCAAGGTGTGCCGCTGGGGCAGTCCAATGCACGCACACAGGCTTGGCTAGATAAGGGCAAAGTGGCGGCAAGCTGGGTTGAGTCCGGCAGCCTAGTGCAGGGCGATTACGTCGGCTTTGCCATTCCAACAGAGGTGGTGCCGGTGCAGGGCTTGACCGAGGATGATGCGCGGCTATACGGCATCTTGCTCGGTGACGGCCATTTGTCCAAGGACGCAATGCAATGGGGCGTTTCTGGCAATCCGCAGCGCGATCAGCACCTCGATTTTGTGCGCCAGTACCTGAACGCACAAGGCATCCACTACTGGGAAAGCGCACGTGGCCAGAGCTATGCACAGATTCACTGGGCAGCGGGCCGAGGCGCACTGCGCGATGGCACAACTGGCCGCATCGTTGGGGCAGGTGAAGCGACGCTGCCCTTCGGCTACGACGATTTGTACGACGCGAACCACCACAAGCGCATTGCGCCGCGCCTGGCCCATCTGCCGCGTGCGCAGACGCTGGCATTGCTGCACGGCCTGCTGGAAAGCGATGGCTGCGTCTCACGTGGCAAGGAGCTGACCTTCACCTCCGCCTCTGAGCCGCTGGCCCAAGGCGTTCGCTACCAGATGCTGCGCCTGGGTGTGCCCGTCTCCGGTCAGAAGCGAGTGCGCCGCCACAACCACGTCGGTCAGCGCTCTGATGGCTCCAAAGCGGTGTTCAACAACGAAAGCAGCAGCATTGATTTGCGCATCCCAGCCATTCCAGAGCTGGCTAGCTTGCTGGGCTGCACGCCTGTGAGCAAGCACAACTGGATTGAGCGCGACGGTGTCGTGTTCTCACGTGTACGGGGTATCCGCCCCATCACGCCCAAGTCTCTGGTGGTGGATTTGAAAGTCGATGTTGACGAGTCCTACCAAACCGTCGCTGGCCTGGCGCACAACGGCGGCAAGCGCAAGGGCGCTGTCTGCGCCTACCTAGAAAGCTGGCACCTGGACATTGAAGAGTTCCTAGAGCTGCGCAAAAACACCGGCGACGACCGCCGCCGCACCCACGACATGAACACCGCCAACTGGATTCCCGACCTGTTCATGCAGCGCGTGATGGAAAAAGGCCAGTGGACCCTGTTCTCCCCCAGCGACGTGCCCGACCTGCACGACCTCTACGGCAAAGCCTTTGAAAAAGCCTATACCGCCTACGAAGCCCAGGCCGATGCCGGGCACATCAAGCTGCACAAGCGCGTGCCTGCGGTCGATTTGTGGCGCAAGATGCTGTCCATGCTGTTTGAGACGGGTCACCCCTGGATTACCTTCAAAGACCCTTGCAACATCCGCAGCCCCCAGCAGCATGTGGGCGTGGTGCACAGCTCCAACCTGTGTACAGAAATCACTCTGAACACCAGCGAGGAAGAAACCGCCGTCTGCAACCTAGGCTCGGTCAACCTGGCGCAGCACATTGAAAACGGCCAGCTCAACCTGACCAAGCTGCGCAAAACCATCACCACCGCCATGCGGATGCTGGATAACGTGATTGACATCAACTACTACGCCGTAGATAAAGCCCGCGCTGCCAATATGCGCCACCGCCCCGTGGGGCTGGGCTTGATGGGCTTTCAAGACGCGCTCTACCAAATGCGCCTGCCCTACGCCAGCCAAGAGGCCGTGGAGTTTGCCGACACCAGCATGGAAGCGATTTGCTACTACGCCTACTGGGCATCGAGTGAGCTGGCCAAAGAGCGCGGCAGCTACTCCAGCTTCAAAGGCTCGCTGTGGGACCAGGGCATCTTGCCGCTGGACTCGCTGAATCTGCTAGCGCAAGAGCGCGGCGGCTACGTCGAGGCTGACCGCAGCCAGCGCCTGGACTGGGATGCCCTGCGCCAGAAAATCGCTCAAGACGGCATGCGCAACTCCAACTGCGTAGCCATTGCGCCCACCGCCACCATCAGCAACATCGTCGGCGTGGATGCCTCCATCGAGCCGTCGTTTGGCAACCTCTCGGTCAAGTCCAACCTCTCGGGCGAGTTCACCGTCATCAACCAATACCTGGTGCGTGACCTGAAAAAACTCGACCTCTGGGACGATGTGATGGTCATGGATTTGAAGCACTTCGACGGCTCGCTACGCGCCATTGACCGCGTGCCCGCCGACTTGCAGCAGCTCTACGCCACCGCCTTTGAGGTGGAGCCGAACTGGCTGGTAGAAGCCGCCGCTCGCCGCCAAAAGTGGATTGACCAGGCGCAAAGTCTGAACATCTACATGGCAGGCGTATCCGGCAAAAAGCTGGACGAGACCTACAAACTCGCCTGGCTGCGCGGCCTCAAAACCACCTACTACCTGCGCTCCACCAGCGCCACCAGCGTAGAGAAATCCACCGTGCAAAGCCGCGTGCTCAACGCCGTCTCGCCCGCCGGGCTGGCCACCAGCCAAGCACTGGAGAAGGCCGCCGCCTCGGCAGCCAGCAGCAGCGCCGCCCTGCCCGCTACCGATGTGAAGTTCTGCGCCATTGACGACCCTGGCTGCGAAGCCTGCCAGTAACCCCCCTCACCTCTGGAGCCAGTTGCCCGTTACCAGTGGCCACTGGCTCCCCCCCTATTCCCCACCCCCATTTACACCACAGGAGTACCCCATGCTGTCTTTTGATGATGATGTTGCCACCGCCACCCCCGCTAGCACCAACCCAGCCACCGCCCCCGCTGGCAGCCATCTGCGCGTCAATGCTGCTGACAAGCGCATCATCAACGCCAAGACCGATGTCAACCAGCTCGTGCCCTTCAAATACAAATGGGCATGGGAAAAGTATCTGGCTACCTGCGCCAACCACTGGATGCCGCAGGAAATCAACATGAACCGCGACATCGCCCTGTGGAAAGACCCCAACGGCCTGACCGAGGACGAACGCCGCATCGTCAAGCGCAACCTGGGCTTTTTCGTCACCGCCGACTCGCTGGCCGCCAACAACATCGTGCTAGGCACGTACCGCCACATTACCGCACCAGAGTGCCGCCAATTCCTGCTGCGCCAAGCGTTTGAAGAGGCCATCCACACCCACGCCTACCAGTACATCGTGGAATCGCTGGGGCTGGACGAGGGCGAGATTTTTAACGCCTACAACGAAATCCCCTCCATCCGCAATAAAGACGAGTTCCTGATTCCCTTTATTGAGGCCATCATGGACCCCAACTTCAACACCGGCACGCCAGAGAACGACCAAACCCTGCTCAAAAGCCTGATTGTGTTTGCCTGCCTGATGGAGGGGCTGTTCTTCTACGTGGGCTTTACGCAAATCCTCGCCCTGGGTCGCCAAAACAAAATGGTGGGTGCTGCCGAGCAATACCAATACATCCTGCGCGACGAGTCCATGCACTGCAACTTTGGCATTGACCTGATTAACCAGCTCAAACTGGAAAATCCCCACCTGTGGACGGCAGCGTTCAAAGATGAAATCACCGCCCTCTTCCACAAAGCCGTGGATTTGGAATACCAATACGCCGAAGACACCATGCCACGCGGCGTACTGGGCATGAACGCCAGCATGTTCAAAGGCTATCTGCGCTACATCGCCAACCGCCGCGCCACGCAAATCGGGCTGGAAGAACTATTCCCCGGCGAGGAAAACCCCTTCCCCTGGATGAGCGAGATGATTGACCTGAAAAAAGAGCGCAACTTCTTTGAAACCCGTGTGATTGAATACCAAACGGGGGGGGCGTTGAGCTGGGATTGATGCCCCCGCCCCACTAACACCCCATTCCATTCGGGAAGGGAAGCCCCAGCAGCCAGCACTGGCGTGGCGGCTTCCCGATATAGCCGATACAGCCAACATGGCGACAGCAAACAGGTAGAAAACGAGGCAGGTGCGCATGAACTCCATCGAACAACAATTCTTCAACGACCTGGAAAAGAAACTTTGGACGGCTGCCGACAAGCTGCGCTCCAACCTCGATGCGGCGGTTTACAAGCACGTGGTGCTGGGGCTGATTTTTTTGAAATATGTCTCGGATGCTTTTGAGGACCGCCAGCGCGAATTGCGTGAACAGTTCACCAATCCGCAGCACGACTACTACATGGAGCCAGAGGAATACGGCGGCGCAGGCACGCCGGAATACGAAGAAAACCTGGCTTACGAACTAGAGCAGCGCGACTACTACACCGAGAAAAACGTCTTCTGGGTTCCGCAAGAAGCGCGCTGGCACACCCTGCGCGACTGCGCCCAACTGCCGCCCGGCCAAGCCCTACCCTGGAACGCGCCAGGCAAAGATGCACCCGAAAAAATGCGTTCCGTCGGCTGGCTCATCGACAACGCGATGGAAGCCATTGAGCGCGAAAATGCCCGCCTAAAAAACGTGCTCAACAAAGACTTTGCCCGCACGCAAATTGACTCGGGCAAGCTGGGCGAGTTGATTGGCCTGTTCTCCGACACCGACTTTGCCGCCAAAGCCTACAAAGGCCAGCCCCTAAGCCTGCAATCCAAAGACATCCTCGGCCACGTCTATGAATACTTCCTCGGCCAGTTCGCCCTAGCCGAAGGCAAAAAGGGCGGCCAGTACTACACGCCCAAATCCATCGTTACGCTGATTGTGGAAATGCTCCAGCCCTTCCAAGGCCGCGTGTACGACCCGGC
>JAHAYB010000108.1 GCA_018384835.1 Comamonas sp. | reverse complement strand
GTTTGAGCTTTAGCGGCGAGGCTGGTCACTTCGTTGATGACCGCTTCTTTCTCACTGCGATTCAGACTCAAGGTCTACTCCTTAAAATGCATATACAAAGCTAGCCTTGTACACGCGCTCTTATTGCAGCGACCAACTGTTAGAAGGAAATTCATCCATCTGCAGCGGGATCGCCATCTGCGCTGGGGTTATTAAGTGGCAAGCCACACCAGCGGTCTTGGATGACCTACGGGGCTTTGCATGCAAAGCCCCGTAGCCCACCACATTGGCCGCCTATTTCTAGGCAGCCAAAGATTCTAGCAATTAAGCTGCGATGGATTGTGTCTCAACGCGAACACCCACACCCATGGTGGAGGATACAGCTACCTTGCGCAGGTACAAGCCCTTGCTGGTAGCTGGCTTTGACTTGTTCAGAGCGTCAATCAGTGCAGCCAAGTTGGCTTGCAACTTATCATTGTCAAACGAGCGGCGGCCAATAGTCGAATGGATGATACCGGCTTTGTCAACACGGTACTGCACTTGACCTGCCTTAGCATTCTTCACAGCGGTTGCAACATCAGGAGTCACAGTGCCAACCTTGGGGTTAGGCATCAGGCCGCGTGGACCCAAGATTTGACCCAACTGACCCACAATGCGCATGGCATCAGGTGCAGCAATCACGATATCGAAAGGCATGTCGCCTGCCTTCACCATCGCAGCCAAATCGTCCATACCGACGATGTCAGCGCCAGCAGCTTTGGCTTCTTCAGCCTTAGCACCTTGGGCAAACACAGCAACACGTGTAGTTTTACCTGTACCGTGAGGCAGCACAACAGCACCGCGCACAACTTGGTCAGACTTCTTAGCGTCTACGCCCAGTTGCACAGCCACATCGATAGACTCATCGAACTTAGCAGTTGCAGCTTCTTTAACCAAAGCTACAGCTTCAACAAATGGGTACAGCTTTGTGGATACAACCTTGCCCTGAAGGGCTTTTTGCTTCTTGGTCAACTTGGCCATTTTACAAACCCTCCACAATCACGCCCATCGAACGAGCAGAACCTGCCAATGTACGCACAGCTGCGTCCATATCGGCGGCATTCATGTCTTTCATCTTGGTATTGGCGATTTCTTCCAACTGCGCACGAGTAACCTTGCCGACTTTAATCTTCAAAGGATTCGAAGAACCCTTATCCAGCTTAGCGGCCTTCTTGATCAGAGTAGCTGCTGGAGGCGACTTGATGATGAATGTAAAGCTCTTGTCAGCAAAAGCTGTAATTACTACAGGCAAAGGCAGACCTGGTTCAACACCTTGAGTCTGGGCATTAAATGCCTTGCAGAACTCCATGATGTTCAGACCGCGCTGGCCCAAAGCAGGACCGATTGGAGGGGATGGGTTGGCCTTACCAGCTGGTACTTGCAGCTTGATGAAGCCGACGATTTTTTTCGCCATTTTTAGCTCCTGACGGGTATAACGCTATCTTTGAGATAGCTCCCCGAAATACAAGTCCCTTTTTTTTAATACGGGGGACTAGATACGTACTTTAAGTTTTTTCAACTTGAGAAAATTCCAACTCGACAGGTGTCGAGCGACCAAAAATGGCCACCGAAACACGTA
>JAHAYB010000100.1 GCA_018384835.1 Comamonas sp. | reverse complement strand
CACTTTCTGCACCAATGCGGTTGCGCCAGAGAAAGCGCCCATTGGCCAAGTTAGCCGCATAGCGCCGCGCCGGCTCGGTAAAGCCCTGCTGCTGGGCATAGCCTTGCACAGTGTCGAGGAGCTTGGCTTGATAAGCGGCGTTATTGCAGGCCGAAGGCATACCCGCACCACCCAACACGCGCAGGGAGAACTGCACTTTGAGCGTGTCGGCTTGCGGGGGCAGCGCGGCCACATCAACGGTTTGCAGATTGGGGTTTTCAATCGCGGCATCGAGTTTGGCGGGGTCTTGGTCTTTGGCTTTAAGCCGGTTGCTGATAGTGCCGCGCACCAACTTGGTTTGAATGGTGATGGGCGGCCAAGCGTCCGACTGGGTGCGCGTATCCCAGCGGCCAGCGTGCAATACAGCGTCAGAAGGGTCGAGCTTGCGCTCAAAAGCCAGTACGGAAGCGGTGGTGAGTTTCTCGGTCATGGTGTCAATCCTGAAAGAGGGGAAGGGTTAAAAGGCTTGCACAGGAGGGGGGAAAGCAGGAGCGCTCAGGTGTATTCGTATGCTTCGTCATCGCCCTCAAGGTTTTCGGGCTGTTGGTAGTAGTTACAGCAACGGTAGAGACCCAGCGCCGAATCGGTGTGTGCATACCAAAGCAAGGCGCTCAAACTATGCAGGCGGTGCGGACTCACCCATTCCCCCAAAGAGTGAACAGGCTCCACAAAACGCAGCGGCACCGAGGTATCGCGCGCGTTCAGGACGCTACCTGCTGGGTGCTGCGGCGTTAACGCGGCATAGCCAACGGGGATGGGCACTATCCAACCGCTGCCCTTTTTGCGCTGCGGGTCGCCCCAGTAGAGCTTGCCCTCAGCGTCCGCTTGCGACTGGTAGTTAAAGCGCGAAGCATCCAGCCAAGCATCTAGCAGAGTGGCATTGGGCTGGGTGGCATTGCTCGTGTTGTGCAGGTGCGTTAGGCGCTGGTGCAATACATCGTCGCGCCCTACCAAGGCAAAGCCGGGCAGCCACTGCCTGCGCCACTGGGTAAAGGCGCGGTCGGCGGCTTCTGGCTCTTCGGGCACGATGGCTATCCAAGGCCGCACCCGCTTACCCGGCATGGGGCGCGTTGGCAAGATGCTGCCCCCAGCGACGCGCATGGCCGCCAGCGTGTTGCCAGTAGCGCTTGCCCATTCGGCCAATTGGGCTTCATTGCCTTGCACCAAAGTGGGAGCTGCGCCCGTAGGCCGGTCTTTCTCGGCAATAGCAAACACCAGGGTGATATTGAGGTGCATCCGGCCTTCTTCGATGATGGCGGCGGTTTTGCCATCTTTGCCCAGTGGGTTGCGCGTTAGGTTGAAGCTGCGCACATAGCCTTTGCTCACCTGCTCTTGATAACTGTGGCAGACCACCCCGACGGCCTCGAACTTGAGCGGAATACCCGCCTTTGTGAGTTTGCGCTCTAGCGCCCACATCAGGCCGGTAAAGGCCGTGATAGATGGGAAGCCATGCGTCAGCGCACTGGCAATGGCGTTGGCGTTTTGAATGCGTAGATGGGGCAGCACCAAAATGGCCTGTGCGTCGGATGGGACTGTTGTTAGGGCTGTTTGCGTCATGGGGTCACCTCCTCAGCCGCATTGCTTGTTAACCCGCGCAGTTGCCGATGCAAAGCGCGTAATTGCTCCTGAAAACCGTCCTCATCAGACAGCAGTACCTTCGCCCATTCTTGCGCCTCGGCATCGCCCACAGGCAGCTTGCCGCGCAGTTGAGCATTGAGCCAATTGGCAAAGCGCTGGGCGATAGCGGCAGGCCACTCTAGGCGCAGCCACTCCTCGGCGAACTCGGCTTCGCTGGGTTTTTCTGCCCGTAGAGGGTCTAGCCACAACTGCTCGCTGCGGTGCAGATTGCCAAAGCGTTGACTATCTGCACTCCAGCCGGGCGGCAGTTGGTGCAGCTCAGAGACCATGAGCATCAGCTCTGAAAGCAGGCCATCCACCAAAGATTCACGGCGCTGGCGCGTGGCTTGGTTAGGCTCAGGATTGCTTTGTAGAAAGCGCTGCAATGCCTGCACCGTGCGCCGCACTGGGGGTCTATTGGTAAAGAAGCGCTCAAATACCGAATAGGTGTTGACCGGCAGGCGCTCGCCCTTGGTACGCCACTGCGGCGGTAGCGATGCAAGCAGGTAGTTCACGCCTCCACGCTCGCTGTTGAGCTGGCTAATGTTTTGCGGCTTGGTGCCGCCCATTTTCTGCACCGCTAAGCCGGGGTAGTCGCGGAAGATACCATCGTGGGGCTTGCCCTCGCGCCGGGCTTTGCGGGCGGCATTGTTGGCTTCGCTGTAACGGTCTGCGTGAATCTGTTTATACGCTTGATGGGTCAGCGAGGCGGGAAACAAAGGAGCCAGCAGCAAATAGGCGTGGTCATTACAGGCATCCGCTGCAGGGGAAGCCAGCCAATACACCTGCTTACTCAAGGTGCTGACGGCTACTTGCGGGCATTTGCTGCCCAGCAAGTCCAGCCAAGGCTGGGCAGCAGCAGTATCCGCGCCGCTATCGCCGCTGAGAGAAAAAGCCTGCACCGCATCCTCATCATCAGCAGCCAGCCATTCCGCCAGCGACTGCCCCTCAAACCGGCTATCAAGCAACAGGTAAAGTTCATACGCCGCGTTGTTGTAAGCACCATCACCGCTGGCATCAAGCAGGCTTTGATGGGCAGCCCCTTCGCCAGCAACCAAGGCGTGGGATCCAAGCGCCTCCAGCACCGGCAGCGTAGAAAAATCCACGGCCAAGTTGCTCACATTTTTCACCTTGAGGTCGGGGTGTGTAGCTTTGGCAAGGTGGCTGGCAATAGCAATGCTTTTGGCAGCCTTCGCACCCTTGCTCAGTACAGACGCTAGGGTGTATTTCTCTTGTGCCGCCTGTATTGCCGTGCGTGCTGGTGTGTCGCTACGGCCTTGGTAACGTGCTAGCACCGCATCCAACCGGCTTTGCACATGCTGGTGTAGATGCTGCCGTATCTGCTGCCCACGCGGACTTAGGGGTTGTTCATTTTTCACGCAGCCTCCTTCTGTGGATAAAATGAAATAGCCATCATACGTGAAGTTTTGAAAATTTCTGCAGAATACGCAGCTTAGAAAATCATTCGTGAGGTTCTTTTTTACTGCCGCATAGGCAGCGGATTGCCCCTCTTTTTGCAAGAGGGCATCCACACCACACCAGCCATACGGAGGGCTTTTTAAGCCACACCCCCGCAAGCGCCCTAGAATGCGGGGCGCTGTTTGTGGCAAACCACAAACTTTTTTTGCCCCTTTCAATCATTTTGTAATCGTTTTGTAAGACAGACACCCCATGACAAATGAAGAAATTTTGGCTCAGTACGGGCCACGCGAGGCCATGGAATACGACGTGGTCATTGTGGGCGCAGGCCCTGCTGGCTTGGCCACAGCTATCCGCCTGAAACAATTAGCAGCAGAAAAAGAACAAGAAATTTCCGTGGTGGTACTGGAAAAAGGCTCAGAGCCTGGTGCGCATACCCTCTCTGGTGCCATCGTGGACCCACAAGCGCTGACCGAGCTAATCCCTGACTGGAAAGAAAAAGGCGCACCCCTGAACCAGCCGGTCACCCAAGACTCCATGGTCTTTCTGGGCGAAAAATCCTCACTGCGCACCCCCAACTTCCTGCTGCCTAAGTGCTTTCACAACGAGGGCAACTATGTGGTGCGCCTGGGCTTTGTCACCAAATGGCTGGCCGAGCAGGCCGAAGCGCTGGAGGTAGAAATCTTCCCCGGCTTTGCCGCCGCTGAGGTGCTGTTCAACGACGATGGCAGCATCAAAGGCGTGGCCACCGGCAATATGGGCATTGGCAAAGACGGCCAGCCCACCGACGAGTTCCAGCTAGGTATGGAGCTGCACGGCAAATACACCATCTTTGCCGAGGGCGCACGCGGCCACCTGGGCAAGCAGCTCATCGCCCACTTCAAGCTGGATGCGGATAAAGACCCGCAAACCTACGGCATCGGCATCAAAGAGCTGTGGGAAATCGACCCCGCCCGCCACAAGCCTGGCATGGTGCTGCACACCGGTGGCTGGCCGATGCAGCCCGATACCTATGGCGGCGGCTTCCTCTACCACCTGGAGGACAACCTGGTCACCCTGGGCTATGTGGTCGGCTTGGACTATGCCAACCCCTATCTTTCGCCCTTTGAAGAAATGCAGCGCTGGAAGACCCATCCCAATATCCGCTGGTATCTGGAAGGGGATGAGGCTCAAGGCATCAAGCCCGCCAAGCGCATTTCTTACGGCGCACGCGCCATCACGGCGGGCGGCATTTTGAGCCTGCCGGAATTTGTCTTCCCCGGCGGCGCTTTGGTCGGCTGCGAGGCGGGCTTCTTAAACGTCAGTCGCATCAAAGGCAGCCATGCCGCTATCAAAACCGGCATGATGGCCGCCGAAGCCGCTTTTGACGCGCTAGTTGCGGGCCGCAGCCACGACACCCTGCACGCCTATAAAGACGCATTTGAGGTGAGCTGGCTGCACGATGAGCTGTGGAAAGCACGCAACTTTAAAACCTGGTTTAAGAAAGGGCTATCCACCGCCACGGTGATGAATGGTCTGGAGCAAAAGCTGCTGGGCGGCAACGCCCCCTGGACGCTGCGCCGCAACAAGCCTGACCATGCCTACCTCAAACCCGCTGCTCAGTGCCAGCCCATCGACTATCCCAAGCCCGATGGCAAGCTGACGTTTGACCGCCTCTCTAGCGTCTTTATCAGCAGCACCAACCACGGCGAAGAGCAGCCCCCGCACCTGACCTTGAAAGATGCCAGCGTGCCCGTTAACGTCAACCTGGCGCAATACGACGGCCCCGAGCAGCGCTACTGCCCCGCCGGGGTGTATGAGTTTGTCGAGAACGAGGGCGGAGCTGGAAAGCGCTTGCAAATCAACGCCCAAAACTGCGTACACTGCAAAACCTGCGACATCAAAGACCCGACGCAAAACATCGTCTGGATTACGCCAGAAGGCGGCGGTGGCCCCAACTACTCGGGCATGTAAGCACAGACCCGTCCCTATCAACCTTTGACAACACACACAAGGAGATTTCCTATGGCATTGAAAACTTGGGCTGCCCCACTGGGCGCTATCGCTTTGGCTGCTGCGGCGCTCACCAGCGCCTACGCAGCAGAGGAAAAGTCTGTAGCCGTCACCGCCATTGTTGAGCATCCCGCCCTGGACGCGGTACGTGATGGCGTGCAAGCCGCTTTGAAGGACGCGGGCTACGAAGCCGGCAAAAACCTGAAGTGGCAATACCAAAGCGCCCAAGGCAATACCGGCACTGCCGCGCAAATTGCCCGCAAATTCATTGGTGACAAGCCTGACGCTATCGTCGCCATTGCCACCCCTTCCGCCCAGGCCGCTGTGGCTGCCAGCAAGAACGTACCCATCGTGTTTTCTGCCGTGACTGACCCTGTGGTCGCCAAGCTCACCCCTAGCTGGGAGGCTTCGGGCACCAACGTTACCGGCGTGTCTGACATGCTGGTACTGGACAAGCAGGTCGAGCTGATTAAGCAAATCGTGCCCGATGCCAAGCGCATTGGCATGGTCTATAACCCCGGCGAGGCCAACTCGGTCGTGGTGGTCAAAGAGCTGCAAAAAATCCTGCCCGCCCAAGGCTTTACCTTGGTGGAAGCCGCCGCACCACGCACGGTGGATGTCAGCAGCGCCGCCCGCAGCCTGATTGGCAAGGTGGATGTGATTTACACCAACACCGATAACAACGTGGTCTCGGCCTACGAAGCGCTGGTGAAGGTGGGGCAAGATGCCAAGATTCCCCTGATTGCCTCTGATACCGACAGCGTCAAGCGCGGCGCGATTGCTGCCTTGGGCATTAACTACCGTGACTTGGGTGAGCAAACTGGCCGTATGGTGGTGCGCATCCTTAAAGGCGAGCAGCCCGGCAGCATTGCCCCCGAGACCAGCGACAAGCTGGAGCTGTTCGTCAACCCTGGCGCGGCTAAAAAGCAAGGCGTTACCTTGAGCGAGAGCCTGATCCAAAGCGCCGCTCAGGTGATTGAGGACTAAGCCTCTACCTCCCTAGCCCCCAGGTGAATAAGCCCGCCTGGGGTTTTTTCCTTATTGATGAACACGTCCTGCCATGTCCCTGTTTTCTTTACTCGGCGCTCTTGAAATCGGTTTGATTTTTGCCTTGGTGGCCTTGGGCGTGTTCATCTCGTTTCGCCTGCTGCGCTTTCCAGATTTAACGGTCGATGGCAGCTTTCCCCTAGGCGGCGCGGTCTGTGCCGTCTGCATTGTGGCGGGCATGAATCCCTGGCTGGCGACCCTCGCCGCCACCCTCGCTGGTGCGGGTGCAGGGCTGGTGACGGGCTGGCTCAACGTCCGCCTCAAAATCATGGATTTGCTGGCCTCCATCCTGATGATGATTGGCCTGTACTCCATCAATCTGCGCATCATGGGCGGGCCCAATATCCCGCTGATTACCGAGCCGACCCTGTTCACCATGCTGCAACCAGAAAATATGCCCGACTATGTGTTGCGCCCCCTGGTGCTGCTGGTGCTGGTCATTCTGGCCAAGCTGCTACTGGACTGGTTTTTTGCCACCGAGCGCGGGCTGGCGATTCGCTCTACCGGCTCTAATGCCCGCATGGCACGCGCCCAAGGCATCAATACCGGCGCGATGGTGCTGCTGGGCATGGCTATCTCCAACGCACTGGTGGGGCTGGCCGGGGCGCTCTTTGTGCAAACCCAGGGCGGCGCTGATATTTCCATGGGCATTGGCACGATTGTGATTGGCCTGGCGGCGGTGATTGTGGGGGAATCCATCCTGCCCTCGCGCCGCATTGTCTGGGCGACCCTGGCCGTGGTGCTGGGGGCGATTGCCTACCGCTTTTTTATTGCGCTGGCGCTCAACAGCGACTTTATTGGCCTCAAGGCGCAAGACTTGAACCTGGTCACGGCCATCCTCGTGACCCTGGCGCTGGTGCTGCCACAGCTCAAACGCAAAATCAACGCCCGCGTGTCCTAAAGTGTGTCCTGAAAGAATTGCCCTATGCTCAGTGCCCAAGACCTCCGCCTGACCTTCAACCCCGGCACGCCGATTGAAACCAAAGCCCTGCGCGGCCTTTCGCTGGATATTCCGGCGGGGCAGTTTGTCACCGTTATTGGCTCCAACGGCGCGGGCAAATCGACGTTTTTGAACTCCATCTCTGGCGACCAAAGCATTGATGCGGGAACCATCAAAATCGACGGCCTGGATGTTACCCGTATGCCCGTCTGGAGCCGCGCCGAGCGCGTCGCCCGCGTCTTTCAAGACCCGATGGCCGGCACCTGCGAAGACCTGACGATTGAAGAGAACATGGCGCTCGCCCAGCGCCGTGGTAGTTTTCGCAAACTCAGCCGCGCCGTCAAAGTGGAAATGCGCGACATGTTCCGCGAGCGTCTGGCCATGCTCGGCCTGGGGCTGGAAAAGCGCTTGACTGACCGTATCGGCCTGCTCTCGGGCGGCCAGCGCCAAGCGATTAGCTTACTAATGGCGGCCTTGCAGCCTTCGCGCATTCTGCTGCTGGACGAGCACACTGCCGCCCTAGACCCACGCACCGCCGACTTCGTGCTGCGCCTGACCGAGCGCATTGTGGAAGAAGGCCAGCTCACCACCATGATGGTCACCCACAGCATGCGTCAAGCGCTGGATGTGGGCAGCCGCACCATCATGCTGCACCAAGGCCAGGTGGTGCTGGACGTGAGCGGCGAAGAACGCGCCCGCATGGATGTGCCCGACCTGCTGCAAATGTTTGAAAAAGTGCGCGGCGAAAAGCTGGCGGATGACGCGTTGCTGCTGGGTTAATCGAATACTTGCTTACCCAGCAAAACACTAGCCCCCGCGACGCATCGCGTCGAAGAACTCGCCGTTGTTCTTCGTCTCTTTCATCTTCTTGGTGACCAGCTCCATAGCCTCAATCTCGTCCATGTTGTACATGAACTGGCGCAGGATGCGGGTTTTTTGCAGAATTTCAGGAGCCAGCAGCAGCTCTTCGCGGCGCGTACCAGACTTGGATAGCTCAATGGCGGGGAAGACGCGCTTCTCGTACAGGCGGCGGCTGAGGTAAATCTCGCAGTTGCCCGTGCCTTTGAACTCTTCAAAAATCACCTCATCCATGCGGCTGCCGGTATCAATCAAGGCGGTGGCAATGATGGTCAGGCTGCCGCCTTCTTCCACCTTGCGCGCCGCGCCAAAAAAGCGCTTGGGGCGGTGCAGGGCATGGGCATCCACCCCGCCCGAAAGCACCTTGCCGCTGGAGGGCACCACGTTGTTGTAAGCGCGTGCCAGGCGGGTGATGGAGTCCAGCAGAATGACCACGTCTTTTTTCAGCTCGACCAAGCGCTTGGCGCGTTCAATCACCATCTCGGCTACGTGAACATGGCGCGTGGCAGGCTCGTCAAAGGTGGAGGCAATGATTTCGCCGCGCACGGTGCGCTGCATTTCCGTGACTTCCTCGGGGCGCTGATCGACCAGCAGCACCATCAAATGCACGTCGGGGTTGTTGGCGGTAATGGCGTGGGCAATGTGCTG
>JAHAYB010000098.1 GCA_018384835.1 Comamonas sp. | reverse complement strand
CAAAACCGGAGGGGCCAAAACCGGCTAGGTAAACCGGGGAGCGGGAAACGCAGAAGGGGCGGGTATAAAGCCCGCCCCTGTGCATTGCTTAACGGCTCAATCAGGAGCGCCAGTAGTTGTTGGCGGCAGCTACGGTCTGAAAGTTCACTGCAATGACGTGGGAGGCAGCGGTCAGCGTGTCGGCGTTGTTGGCATATTCGGGGCGCAGCTTATGCAGCACTTCTGGGTCGGGCTGGGTGTATTTCACGCCGCGACGGCTTAGGGTAATTGCCAGTTCAAAACCCTCTTGAGCGGTGGCGGTGATGAGGGAAGGCAGCCAGGTATCAGCCATGTGTCAATCTCCTTTGCATGGGGGTGGGGTGAATACGCTCTTCAATGAACGTACCGATATGAATATGCCTACATATAGGCGCTAAACCACTATTAGAGGCGGGCGCTATCCTACACCTTGGCATTTGCCCAGACAGCCATAGGGGTGCAGCGGCCTGTGCTTGGGGCTTTTCAGCACTTAATGCCGACGTGCAAAGCTGTGACCCCTGCGGTCATATTGTGGTAATCCACATGGCCAAAGCCCGCTTGCTGCATAAGCGCTTTGAGCGCGGCTTGGTCGGGGTGCATTCGTATGGATTCGGCCAGATAGCGGTAGCTGTGGGCATCACCCGCGACCAAAGCGCCCAGGCGTGGCAAGATGTTGAAGGAGTACCAGTCATACGCTTTTTGTAGCGGCTGGGCTACTTTAGAGAACTCCAGCACCAGCAGCTTGCCCCCGGGCTTGAGCACGCGGCACATTTCATGCAGGGCGCGGTCTTTATGCGTCATATTGCGCAGGCCAAAGGCGACGCTAACCAGGTCAAAGTGTGCGTCTGCAAAGGGCAGGTGCTCGGCATCGCAGACCAGGGTGGGCAGGCACAGCCCTTCATCGACCAAGCGGTTGCGCCCGACGCGCAGCATGGCCTCGTTAATGTCGGTGTGTATGACTTGGCCGCTAGCCCCAACTTTTTGGGCAAAGGCGCGTGACAAATCCCCCGTGCCGCCCGCAATATCCAGAACCTGGTCGCCAGGCTGGAGGTTGGCCACCATGACGGTGTACGCCTTCCAGGCGCGGTGCAGGCCGCCAGACATTAAGTCGTTCATGATGTCGTATTTGCTGGCTACCGAGTCAAACACCCCGCGCACGCGCTGGGCTTTCTCGCTTTCATCAACGGTTTCAAATCCAAAATGGGTTTTGCTCATGCTTGCCTTGGGGGAGTTAGCTTTATGGGGAGACAGCCAGCATTGATGCCGGTCATAGGGAGTGGGTGCTGCCGCTTGGGCGGGCTTTGGGGCAAATAGTGCTCAACTTTGCGCCGCAAGAGCCGATAGGGCAAGTGTAGCGTTTTTCCCATTTGAACAAGGTTTTAGCATGACGACATACAGCACCGTACACAACTCCGCGCCCTATCAAGAAGCCGCCCGCCTGACAGGGCTTGACCCCAAGCGCATGTTTCAAATGCCAGTTTTCAAGCCTGGCGCAAAGGTCTTGCACCGTGACCAAGAAGAAACGGTCAGCCATATCATTGTGCGTCGCCGCGAAATGATGGTGTATCTGGTCGGCCACGACGATCCCATTCGCCCCGACCGCTTGGCACTGCCCGCGCAGATGTTCACCACTGAGCGCCAACCCCAAGACTTGTTCTGGTACCTATAAACAGCGCTGCCCGATAGCGCTGTTTTTGCCGCCCTCACCCCTTTTCTTTTTTCTTTGGCAACAGCGGCTGCGCTGGTTGCAATCCTCCTTGTATCCAAGTTTGCTTACTCCACTTTAGGCTCGTCGCTCAAGAGACGGGCTTTTTTTTGCCTTTCTTTTTTGAGGAGGGGTTAGGGGAGATGTCCAATCATTGGCTTTTACTATCACTGTGATGAAATCAATTGATTAGACTTAAATTACAAACTGGTTACACTTAACCCTGTGTTCAGTCAGCCGCTTAACAAGATGTCTCAAACAAGGTATCTAAGATGCCTGATGTGAACAACACCGAACTGTTTTACTGAAAGGAAACAACCATGTCTTTGATCAACACCCAAGTACCCGCTTTTACCGCCCAAGCTTTTGTCAACCGTGGCGACAAAGGTGAATTCATCACCGTGACGAACGACAGCCTCAAAGGCAAATGGTCTGTGCTGATTTTCATGCCCGCCGCCTTCACCTTCAACTGCCCCACCGAAATTGAAGACGCTGCCGACAACTACGCTGAGTTCCAAAAAGCCGGTGCTGAGGTCTATATCGTCACCACCGATACCCACTTCTCGCACAAAGTCTGGCACGAAACCTCTGACGCTGTGGGCAAAGCCAAATTCCCTCTGGTAGGCGACCCCACCCACCAATTGACCAACGCTTTTGGCGTACACATCCCCGCAGAAGGCTTGGCACTGCGCGGCACCTTTGTGGTCAACCCCGATGGCGTAATCAAAACCATGGAAGTGCATTCCAACGAAATCGCCCGTGACGTATCGGAAACCCTGCGCAAGCTCAAAGCTGCCCAGTTCACCGCTGCCCACCCTGACCAAGTGTGCCCCGCCAAGTGGAAAGAAGGTGCTACCACTCTGACCCCTTCCCTGGACCTGGTTGGCAAAATCTAAGTCTTGGCTCTAGCGACTAGATAGCGACTAGACACCACCACAACTGCCGGACGGAAGCGCAACCCGTGCCGTCCGGCTTTTTATTGCCCAAAATTTTTGAAAAATACCGTTTTTGGAGGACACCATGCTAGACGATCAACTCAAATCCCAACTGGCCGCCTATTTGAAAATGGAGAGCGTGACCCAGCCCTTCGAGCTGGTGGCCTCTCTGGACGACAGCGAAACCTCGGCGCAGATGCGCGAGCTGCTCACCACCATCCAAGCCCTGCGCAGCGACAAAATCACCCTGCGCCTAGATGGCAACGATGCCCGCAAGCCCTCTTTCACCCTGCAACGCCAGGGCAGCGATAGCAGCCTGCGCTTTGCCGGCCTGCCCCTGGGTCATGAGTTCACCTCGCTGGTGCTGGCGCTACTGTGGACAGGCGGCCATGCCCCTAAAGAAGAGCAAGACCTGCTAGAGCAGATTGCTGCGATTGAAGGCGACTTCAACTTCGAGGTCTATATGAGCCTGACCTGCCATAACTGCCCCGACGTGGTGCAGGCGCTGTCGCTCATGGCTATCTTGAATCCCAACATTAAAACCACCGTGATTGAAGGCGGCGCTTTCCAAAAAGAAGTCGAAGAGCGCCAAATCATGGCCGTACCGATTGTTTACTTGAATGGCGAAGTTTTTGGCGCAGGCCGTATGGAGCTGGCGCAAATCGTCGCCAAGCTGGATACCAACTCCGCTGCCCGCGAAGCCGCCAAAATCTCTGCCAAAGAAGCTTTTGAAGTGCTGGTGGTTGGCGGTGGCCCCGCTGGCGCGGCGGCTGCCATCTACACCGCCCGCAAAGGCATCCGCACCGGCATTGCTGCCGAGCGTGTGGGCGGCCAGGTTAACGACACCCTGGACATTGAAAACTATATCTCCATCAGCAAAACCGAAGGCCCCAAGTTTGTTGCTGCTATGGAAGCCCATATCCGCGATTACGACATCGACGTGATGAACCTGCAACGCGCCGCCAAGCTCATCCCCGCTACAGAAAAAGGCGGCCTGATTACCGTTGAGCTGGAAAACGGCGGCACTTTGCAAGCCAAAAGCGTGGTGATTTCCACCGGCGCACGCTGGCGCAATATGAATGTGCCCGGCGAAGACCAATACCGCACCAAAGGCGTGGCCTACTGCCCTAGCTGCGACGGCCCCCTGTTCAAGGGCAAGCGCGTTGCGGTGATTGGCGGCGGTAACTCCGGCGTGGAAGCAGCCATTGACCTGGCGGGCGTGGTTGAGCATGTGACCGTGTTCGAGTTCATGCCTGAACTCAAGGCTGATGCCGTATTGCAGAAAAAACTGGCTAGCCTGCCCAACGTCACCGTGATTAAAAACGCCCAAACCACCGAAGTGCTGGGCGATGGTAGCAAAGTGATCGGCCTAGCCTACAAAGACCGCGCTACCGAAGAAAACCACCAGGTGCAACTGGAAGGCGTATTTGTACAGATTGGCCTGCTGCCCAATACCGACTGGCTCAAGGGCACGGTGGAACTCAACCCAATGGGTGAAATCGTGATTGATGCCAAAGGCCAAACCAGCGTACCCGGCGTATTTGCCGCTGGTGACTGCTCCAATGTGCCGTACAAGCAAATCATCATTGCAGCGGGCGCGGGTGCTACGGCTGGCCTGTCGGCTTTTGACCACTTGATTCGTAATTAAGCAGCCTGTTCACGTGCCCCAGTAGTCGCGCAGGGGTTTCAAAGAGATGGCTTGTTTGAGTCCTGCGCGTGCTAGCACTTCTTCAACGGGGATGCCGTTTTCCAGCCACTGCACCAGCACCGTATTGCGAATAATTTGCGGCCCCAGTCGTGCAGGCTCAGGCAAGCCACTGTGGTAGGCCGCTTGGCGCAAGGTTTTGCTGATGATATGCAGCAGCGTATGGCTAGACAGGCGAGGCGATTTACGGCTGCAAAACAGCGTTGTCTGCTCCTGCATCGCGTGGTACGCCTGGCGTGCCGCCAGCCAGCGCGATAGGGCTTGCGCCAAGCCTGCTGACAACGGCAGGGTGCGGCTTTGGCGGTCGCGCTCGCCTTGGATGCGCAAGCGCGGTGGGGGCGGCAGACTGCTCTCCGTATCTAGGCTGGGAGCGGCTTCTTGGTTGGGGCGCTGAAGCTGTACATCTGCCACGCTGAGGTGGCGTACTTCCTCGGGGGTTAGCCCTAGCTCCATCAGCAGCAGTAGCACGGCATGGTCACGGGTACTAATCAGGTCTTGCGGGGCGGGGATTTGTGC
Organism: Comamonas sp.; assembly: GCA_018384835.1. Classification (GTDB taxonomy): domain Bacteria; phylum Pseudomonadota; class Gammaproteobacteria; order Burkholderiales; family Burkholderiaceae_C; genus Comamonas. Next base: position 7,436 of record JAHAYB010000098.1, on the reverse strand, counting down.
TTGCAGGGCGCGCCACATTTGCGGCCACAAAATCGCACCTTTGGAGTCTTCACTGGGTGGGCGCTCGTGGGCGGCAATGCCTTGGGCGGGGTTATCTGCCACCCAGCCATGTAGTAAGGCGTGGTCGTAGATGCGGTCCAGCACCCGCCAATAGCGCCGCCGTGTGATGTCGCTAGCGCTATGCTGGCGTGCGCTTTGTGGGCTGGTGCGAATAAAACCGAGCACGTGTACGGCCTGCGCTTGACTCCAATGCAGTTCATAGCCACTCAAGTAGCGCAGCCAGGTATTCCAGATAACCCGGTAGGGCTGGGCGGCGGCGTAGCTCAAGGGATTCCAGGGGTTGGCAGCGCAAGCAGCCAGCCAGTGCTGGATGAGGCTAAGAGCATCAGGCAGCGTAGGCGTAGAAGAATGGGCAGGAATGGGCAAAGTATTGGCTGGCTGCACGTGGCGGGTAAACAGAAGCAGGCGATACAAAACCCTTGCAAGAACAAGGTGCGGGGTGTTTGAGGTAGCCTGGTGCTATCAACAATGCTACCACCCCTAAAACAAAAGCCCTGTAAATGCTTGATTTACAGGGCTTTTTCATCTGGCGGAGAGGGTGGGATTCGAACCCACGGTAGGCTATTAACCTACACACGCTTTCCAGGCGTGCGACTTAAACCGCTCATCCACCTCTCCTTGCGAATTTCGAATTATAGCCATAAAAATAGCTACTTTATTAATAAGGCCGCCTAATTTTTGTACCTCTACTTTATTGTTCTTTTTTGCTCTGCTGCACCACACGCATGGCTGAGGCAATCAGGCCAGAGACCTCAGAGATATTGCTAGGCACAATCAGTGTGGTGTTGGCATCTTGCGCCACCTTGCTATAGGCGTGGACGGCGCTTTCCGCCACTTTGAGCTGCACCGCCTCGTGGCCACCGGGCTTTTCAATGGCGGCGGCTACGCGCTCTAGCGCCTGGGCGGTGGCGCTGGCAACGGTGACGATGGCGGTGGCCTCGCCCTGGGCTTTGTTGATGGCGGCCTGCTTCTCGCCCTCAGAGCGGGCGATAAAGGCTTCGCGCTCACCGGTGGCGATGTTGATTTGCTCTTGGCGGCGGCCTTCGGAGGCGGCAATCAACGCCCGCTTTTCGCGCTCGGCGGTGATTTGCGCTTGCATGGCTCGCAAAATTTCGGCGGGCGGGGTCAAGTCTTTGATTTCGTAGCGCAGCACTTTGACCCCCCAGTTCAGCGCCGCCTCATCAATGGCGCTGACTACTTGGGCGTTAATCATGTCGCGCTCTTCAAAGGTTTTGTCCAGCTCCAGCTTGCCAATTACGCTGCGTAGCGAGGTTTGCGCCAACTGCGTCACCGCCATGATGTAGTTCGAGGAGCCATAGCTGGCACGCATAGCATCGGTAACTTGAAAGTATAAAATCCCATCCACCTGCAACTGCGTGTTGTCGCGGGTAATACAGACTTGGCTAGGTACATCCAGCGGAATTTCCTTTAGGCTGTGCTTATACGCAATACGATCTACAAAGGGAATAATAAAGTTCAGCCCTGGGGTAAGGGTTCCGGCATATTTACCCAGCCGCTCACGAATCCAAGCATGTTGTTGGGGTACGACTTTCACAGCTTGGCTGACAAAAACAGCGGCAACAACAAGTAAAACAATGGCTACTTCCATAATGGCACTGACCTTTTCTAAAAAATAATATTCATAATAGGCAGAATTAAACACCGCATTGGGGTTTTATCTACCTAGGGTGGTTGTGATGGCCGCATCCATCAGGGGGTGTGCGTTGGCGGTGTGGACGGTGTTGCCAGCGGCTCTAGCAGCAAAAAAGTACCTTGCACGGCACTGATGCGGTAGCTGCCAGCCGCTGGAGCTTGGCCAGGTGGCAGTGGTGAGGCCAGTGCCACCGTCCACCAACTCCCTCGGTAAGCGACACGCGCCCGCCCATCGGCTTGCCATTGTGGCACATGCACTTGCGCACCAATATCGAGTTGAAGCTGTGTATTTGCCTGCTCTGGCAACGCCGCCTGGCGTGCTTGCCGAATACGTCGTCCTATGGCAATACTGGCAAAACCCACTGCTGCTGCGCAGCCCATTTGCCCTGGCCAGTCCATCCCCCAATGGGCCGCGATTGCGCCAGCGGCTAAACCGCTACTGAGCATTAATAGGTAAATCGTGCCCGTAAATAGCTCGACGATAATCAAAAGACCGGTGGCTATCCACCAAAAAGTAGTGGCTTGTATCATTTTTTTAATCATTGATAAGGGAGGGATGGAAGGTAATATAGTATTACTTGGTAAATCATAATTGTATGTTTGATATTATATGGCTATAGTCAGAGTGGGTAGATTATATAATTGATGCCTACTAATTGTCATTTTACTATTTGATGGAAAGTGTTTTGAATGGGTCAACATTTATACATACTGACGGGAGCCTCCAAAGGCATGGGGCGGGCGATGGCCGTGCAACTCTTGCAGCAACCGGGCAACACGGTGATTGCCATTGCCCGCAGCCCGCTGGCTTTGGATACCGCGCCTGTACCCGGCGCACAGCTGCTGGAATGGAGCCATGACTTGGCGCACGCTCAGCCCTTAGCGCAGCGCTTGCAACAGTGGCTGCTAGCGCAGGCGGTAAATGCGGTAGAGGGGGATGATATGGCAGCGAGTTTTGCCAGCGTCAGCCTGATTAACAATGCTGCGACCATTCCGCCAGTTGCGCCCTTATCCGCCACTGACCCTCACGCCTTGGTGCAAGCACTGCGCATTGGGCTGGAAGCGCCCATGCTGCTAACAAGTGCTTTTTTGCAGGGCGTAGCTGCTTGGCGCTGTCCAAAAAAAGTGCTCAATATCTCTTCTGGCCTGGGGCGTAGGCCGATGGCATCGCAAGCCACTTACTGCGCCGTGAAGGCGGGGCTGGATAACTTCTCCCAATCGCTAGCGCTGGAAGAAGCCCTCAAGCCCCACGGCGCAAAGGTGTGCAGCTTGGCTCCCGGTGTGATTGACACTGCCATGCAATTACAACTGCGCAGCACAGCGCCCGAAAACTTCCCCGATGTTGGGCGCTTTGTCGGATTGCACAGCCAAGGCTTGCTCACCAGTGCAGAAGATGCTGCCGCCCAAGTGCTGGCTTGGCTGGGGCGTGAGAATTTTGGCCGCCCAGTGCTGGCTGATGTACGCAGCGCTATAGGTTAGTTGATACTATGAAAAAACCCGCTCTCTCGGGAAAGAAAGCGGGTTTTCTAAATTATCTGGCGGAGTGGACGGGACTCGAACCCGCGACCCCCGGCGTGACAGGCCGGTATTCTAACCAACTGAACTACCACTCCTGGCAGGCAGCTTTTAGCGACTTTTACAAGTCCAAGTGCTGCAAACTTGGCGACCCTACGGGGATTCGAACCCCGGTACCCACCGTGAAAGGGTGGTGTCCTAGGCCTCTAGACGATAGGGTCAAAACCTAGAAATCTTGGTGGAGGTAAACGGGATCGAACCGATGACCTCTTGCATGCCATGCAAGCGCTCTCCCAACTGAGCTATACCCCCTTCAGCGGCTTTCAAAGAGCTGCTTAAAACAGCTTTTCGTTTACCGCGAAAGCTCGCATTATAGGCCAGTTTTTAGCGGTTTTGCAAATTCGCCAAAACTTTTTCCTTGCCCAGCAAAAACAGCACGGCATCCACCGATGGCGTTTGCGCTGTGCCCAAGGTCAGCACACGCACGGGCATGGCCAATTGGGGCATTTTCACCCCCTGCTCTTTCAGCACTTGCTTGATGGTGGCGGCAATGGCCTCTTTGTTCCATTCACAGGTGGCTAGGGCAGCGGCAAAGGCATCCAGCAGGGGGGCGGCCTCTGCGGTGATGTGCTTGGCGTAATCCTCGGCATTGCGCTCGACCTCGGCCACATAGAAGCGGCGCACCCAGGCGGCCAAATCGACCAAGGTATCGCAGCGGTCTTTGAACAGGGCGCAAATCTGCGGCAGGCGCTCATCTAGGGCGCTGGCCTCTACGCCGGTTTTCAGCACAAAGGGCGTGACCAGCTCGGCCAGGCGGCCATCGTCCAACTGCTTCATGTGCTGGGCGTTGACCCAGCGCAGCTTGGCCTCGTCAAACTGACCGGCGCTGCGCCCTAGGTGGTCAAGGTTGAACCAGTCCAAAAACTGCTGGCGGCTAAAAATCTCATCGTCGCCGTGGCTCCAGCCCAAACGTGCCAGGTAGTTGACCATGGCATCGGGCAGATAGCCTTCATCGCGGTATTGGGTGACGGCTTTGGCTCCATTCCTCTTGCTCATCTTCTCGCCCTGCTCGTTGAGTACGGTGGGCAGGTGGGCAAAGGTGGGCACTTGCGCACCCAGGGCTTCAAAAATATGGATTTGGCGTGGCGTGTTGTTCACGTGGTCATCACCCCGGATGACGTGGGTGATGTGCATATCCATATCGTCCACGCACACGCAGAAGTTGTAAGTGGGCGTGCCGTCGGGGCGGGCAATCACCAAATCGTCTAGCTCGCTGTTCTGGAACTCGATGCGGCCTTTGCACTTGTCGTCCCAGCCCACCACGCCAGCCTTGGGGGTTTTGAAGCGCAGCACGGGCTGCACGCCTTCGGGGATGGGGGGCAGGGTTTTGCCTGGCTCTGGCCGCCAAGTGCCGTCGTAGCGGGGCTTTTCTTTGGCGGCGGTTTGGCGCTCGCGCAGTGCGTCCAGCTCTTCCATGCTCATATAGCAGGGGTAAACGTGGCCACTGGCCTTGAGCTGCTCCAGCACTTCGCGGTAACGCGCCATGCGCTGCATTTGGTAGAAGGGGCCTTCGTCATGCCCCAGCGCTAACCAGGCCATGCCTTCCAAAATCACATCGACGCTGGCCTGGGTGGAGCGCTCTTGGTCGGTATCTTCAATGCGCAGGATGAAGTCTCCGCCATTGGCGCGGGCAAACGCCCAAGGGTAGAGCGCCGAGCGGATATTGCCCAGGTGAATAAAGCCAGTGGGCGAGGGGGCGAAACGGGTGCGTACTTTTTGGTTCATGGGTGCAGTATTCAGGGGGGTTATGACAGGCTATCCAGGCCGCGCAGCAGGTCGGCCTTCAAATCATCCAGGTGCTCCAGGCCGACGCTGACGCGCACCAGCCCCTGCCCTACGCCAGCGGCTTGGCGCTGCTCTTCAGTCAAGCGCCCATGCGAGGTGCTGGCAGGGTGGACGATGGTGGTTTTCACATCCCCCAGGTTGGCGGTGATGGAGCACACGCGGGTGCTATCAATGACGTGGAAGGCACGCTGGCGCAGGATGTTGGCTTCTTGCGCGGGCGCTTGGACATCAAAGGCCAGCACCGCACCGCCCAGGCCGCTTTGCTGGCGCATCGCCAGCTCATGCTGGGGGTGGCTGGTAAGACCGGGGTAATAGACACGCGCCACTTTGGGATGCTGCTCTAGCCAAGCGGCCAGTTCCAGCGCGGCTGCGCTTTGCGCCTTCACGCGCAGCGCCAAGGTCTCTAGCCCCTTCATCGCCGTCCAGGCGTTGTAGGGCGCGGCGTTCAGGCCACCGCTGCGCAGAAAAGTTGCCATGACTTTTTCCACCGGGTCGCGCCGCCCGCAGACTGCGCCAATCATCACTCGCCCTTGGCCATCGAGAAACTTGGTGCCTGAATGCACGATTAAATCCGCGCCAAACTCCGCCGGGCGCTGCAAGATGGGCGTAGCAAAGCTGTTATCCACTGCCAGCAAAGCGCCGTGCTTGTGCGCCACATCAGCCAGCGCTTGGATGTCGCACAAATCCATCAAGGGATTGGTAGGGGTTTCGGCAAACAGCAAGCGGGTATTGGGGCGAATAGCGGCCTGCCAGGTGGCCACATCGGTTTGCGGCACAAAGCTGGTTTCGATACCAAAACGCGCCATCTCGCCGCCCAGCAGCTTCATGGTGGAGCCAAACATGGACTGGCTGGCCACGATATGGTCGCCCGCCTTGAGCATGGTCAGCGCCACGAGCAAGATGGCGCTCATGCCGGTGCTGGTGGCTACGGCGCACTCTGTGCCCTCTAGCGCGGCCAGGCGTTCTTCAAAGCTGGTTACGGTGGGGTTGCCGGTGCGGCTGTAGGTGTAGCCCAAATCGGGGTCGCTAAAGCGCTGGGCAGCCGTGGCGCAATCGGGCTGGATGAAGCTGCTGGTCATGTACAGCGCCTCGCAATGCTCGCCCCATTGGCTGCGTGGCTGTGCCTGGCGCACGGCCAGGGTTTGAGGGTGAAGGCCAGCAGGCAAGGCAGCGGGCGGGGTAAGCGGGGTATCAGACATGGTGCAAATCGGGCAATTGGGCGTATCAAGCCCATCAGACAAAAACAAAAATGGCGAAAAAGCGGGCGTAGCCCGCATGGACGCAGAACGTGTTTGCGCTCTTAACCCGCATTGGGCAGGCTGATGCTGGCGGTAACGCCCAGGTCATCGTCCAGATTCAGGGGGATTGGGGGGGTATCTTGCTGGGCTGGTGCTTCGTCAGTGATGTCGCCAGTGATGTACTGCTCATCAAAGCAAGAAGCCTCAAAGCCGTGGATGGCCGGGTTGAGCTGCGCCAGCGATTCCTGCATGGCCGTCAGGTCTTGATAAATCAAGGCATCGCAGCCAATCCATTGGCGAATTTCTTCTTCGCTGCGGTTGTGCGCAATCAGCTCTTCGTGGGTGGGCATATCAATGCCATAGACGTTGGGGTGGCGCACCGGTGGCGCAGCCGATGCCAAGTACACCTTGGCCGCGCCGACATCTCTGGCCATTTGCACAATCTCTTTAGAGGTCGTGCCACGCACGATGGAATCATCCACCAACAGCACCCGCTTGCCCTTGAACTCGCTGGCAATGGCGTTGAGCTTTTGGCGCACCGATTTTTTGCGCGTGGCCTGCCCCGGCATGATGAAGGTGCGCCCCACGTAGCGGTTTTTTACAAAGCCCTCGCGGTAGGGCAGCCCCAGGCGCTGCGCCAACTGCATGGCGCTGGGGCGGCTGGATTCGGGCACGGGGATGATGGCATCAATCTCGCTAGGCGGCACACAAGAGACGACGCGCTTGGCCAGCGTCTCGCCCATATTCAGGCGCGATTGATAGACCGAGATACCGTCCATCACCGAATCAGGACGCGCCAGATAAACATATTCAAACAAGCAGGGATGGCGCAGCGCCTGGGGGGCGCACAACTGACGCTCTACCCGCCCGTTTTGGTGAAACAGCACCGCCTCGCCGGGGGCAATATCGCCTTCCAACTGGTGCAGCGTGCCCTCTAGGGCGACGGATTCGCTAGCGACCATCACCGCGCCATCACTGCTGCGCCCCATGCACAGCGGGCGAATGCCAAACGGGTCACGAAACGCCAGCAGGCCAAAACCGGCAATCAGCGCCACCACGGCGTAAGAGCCTTTGACGCGCTGATGCACCGCCTGCACCGCCGCAAACACCGTGCTGCTGGACAGG
>JAHAYB010000089.1 GCA_018384835.1 Comamonas sp. | reverse complement strand
TATCGTCGTGCGCCGCCACTGAGGTCGGTGCGTTAATCAGGCGGTTGTACATCAGCGTGCGTTCCAGCAACTTATCTGGCGCACCCACCAGGCGGAAGGTCCAGGACTCCACCAGCGTCTTATTAGCCGCTAGTGGCTTGAAGACGCGCATGGTCTGCACCGGGCCTTTCATCGTCAGGTTGGGGAAGAAAATGGTGTTATGCCGCGCCTCGCCCAAGATGGCCTTGGCGCGTTCTTCGCCGTAGTTAGCCACCATGGCATCCCAGTAGCCGGGGATTTCTGAATAGTCTGAGTGGATGGAATGCGCCACCCCGGTATGCCCGTGGCCATGCGGCCAGACGCGCACGCCCATTTCCTCAAAAAACTCATAGGGGCTGACAAAGGGCGAGAACAGCTCCACCGCCATGGGCTTGGGCGTGCCCTCGGGCGCTTGCTCCCACACGGCAACGGCTGTGCCAGCGGAAGATTCGTGCGCCACCATGGGGTGGCAGGTGTCGGTTTGGTTATCCACCAACATCTTCCAGTTGCAGTTGTTGATATAGCGCAGCACGCCACCGGCAACTTCCAGCTTGCCTTCGGGCGAGCGGTCCACCATGTTGTCGATGGTAGAGAGCGATTGGCCAAAGTAGTCTTCAAACGATACGCCGGCCTCGTCTTCACTCAGGCGGCAGAACACAAAGTCGCGATAGACATGCACGTTCTTTACCGCTGCCATGCCGCCGCTGGCCTCGCTGTCTTCAAAGCCGGTGTCTTGGTAGCCTTTTTTCAAGGGGATGGAGAGTAGCGCCCCATCGGTCTTGAACGTCCAGGCGTGGTAGGGGCAGCGGAAGAACTTGCCCGTACTGCCGCTGATTTCATTGGCCACTTTCACGCCCTTGTGCGGGCAACGGTTGTGCAGCACGCGCACGCTGCCGTCAGAGTGGCGCACCATCACCACCGGCTGGTCACCTACGGTGGTGGTGTAGAAATCACCCGGCTTGGGCACCTGGCTGGCATGGCCAACATACACCCAGGTGTTGGCGAAGAGGTGCTCCATCTCCAGCTCAAAAATTTCTTGGTCGATATAGCAATCGCGGTGAACCTGTGCTTCCTGCACCAGGGCGGCCACCGCATCGGGGCGGTTGCGGTATTTGCTCATGGCTGTCTCCTTTGGTATCAATGCTTGTGGTCTGCTCTATAAATCCAGCACCAGGCGATGGCCCTTGGCGCGTGAAATGCACATCTGCATGACTGTGCCCTCGGCCTTTTCGCGGGCAGAGAGTACGTAGTCGCGGTGGTCAATCTCGCCCTCCAGCACGCTTACGGCGCAGACTCCGCACTCGCCACGCTGGCAGTCGTACATGGCATCAAAGCCGTTTTCAATCAGGCAATCGAGGATGCTTTGGTTGGCCGCCACCTGGTAGGTCAGGCCGCTTTGCGCCAGCACCACTTCAAAAGCATGGTCGCCTTCTTGCTCAACCACGGGGGTGAACAGCTCAAAATGCACCCGCTCTTGTGGCCAGTTGCGTGCCTGGGCAGCGGCCAGCACGGCATCCAGCATGGGCTTGGGGCCGCAGACATAAACTTGCTCATCCGCCGCGCAGCCATCCAGCAAAGCGCCTACATCCAGCGGTGCGCCTGCTTCTTCGTCGATATGCAGTGCCAGGTTTGCGCCCAGCAGGGCTTGCAAGTCAGTGTCATAAGCCAGCAATGCACGGCTGCGAGCGGCGTACTGCATACGCACCGGGCGCTGGCGGGCACATAAGTCTGCTGCCATAGACAGCAGCGGTGTCACCCCAATGCCACCGGCAATCAGCAGTGTGGGGGCGGCGCTATCAGCCAGGGGAAAGTCATTTTTTGGCGCTTGCACCAGCAGCTTGTCACCCGCTTGCAGGCGGTGCATAAACTGCGAGCCACCACGGCCAGCCTCTTCACGGCGCACGGCAATCTGGTAATGCGTGGGCGCTTGCGTGGCAGCGCTATCAGCCACGGCGTTGATAAGGGAGTAATGCCGCCAGTCCTGGCTGCCATCGGGCAGTTTGACCTGCACCTGGATATGCGCACCCGCGCTAAAGCCCGGCAGCGCACGGCCATCGGCAGCACGTAAAACAAATTGCTGAATCAGCGGATTGAGCACTGTCACCTCGGACAGCACCAGCTCGAAAGAATCCATGCTTACAACCTTTTCAGTGGGCATGTCCGCCCCTTGGGGGCAAGACATGTATGAATATGGATGTGATTTTGAACGGATTTACTTCAAAAGTAAATCAATTCATAATCATGGTTTTCCCTTGATTACAGCGATTGCTACTAAGCTAGGCTTAACCCCTCTTCAAGCCTTGCAGCTTGGCAAAGGCCGAGGCCATCGCCCCTTGGGTCTGTGGGCTGTTGGTGGCGTTGCGGCCTGCATACCGCCCCTGCCCACCTTGGCCGCCCTGCCCTGCACCACGTTCGCGGCTACGTGAAGAGGGCACACCATCGCCGCGCGCCCCCGGCTGGGCATCCAAGCGCATCGACAGGCTGATGCGTTTGCGCACGGCATCAACTTCCAGCACTTTCACCCTGACGACTTGGCCGGTTTTGACCACTTGGCGGGCATCTTCAATGAACTTGTGGCTCATCTGGCTGACATGCACTAGGCCGTCCTGATGCACACCCAAATCAACAAATGCGCCAAACTGCGCCACGTTGCTGACCGTGCCCTCTAACACCATGCCTTCTTTGAGGTCGGCGAGGTCTTCCACCCCTTCATTGAAGCGAGCAACGACGAAATCAGGACGCGGGTCACGCCCGGGCTTTTCCAGTTCTTGCAGGATGTCGGCAACGGTGATGGCGCCAAACTGGGCATCGGCAAACTGCGCGGGTTTGAGGGTTTTGAGCAGCTCATCACGCCCCATGATTTGCTCTATGGGGCGCTGCACGGTCTGCAAGATGCGCTCCACCACGGGATAGGTTTCGGGGTGAACGCCGGTCATATCCAGTGGGTTATCGCCATCGCGGATACGCAGAAAACCGGCGGCCTGTTCAAAGGTTTTAGTCCCCAAGCCCGTGACCTTCAAAAGCTGTTTGCGGTTTTGAAAGCGCCCGTTGCTTTCGCGCCAGCGCACTACCGATTTAGCCACGGTGGACGACAGCCCCGACACCCGCGACAGCAGCGGCGCAGAGGCGGTATTCAAATCCACGCCCACGGCGTTCACGCAGTCTTCGACCACCGCTCCCAGTTGCCGCGCCAAATCGCTTTGGCTGACATCGTGCTGGTACTGCCCCACGCCGATGCTTTTGGGGTCAATTTTCACGAGTTCGGCCAGCGGGTCTTGCAGACGACGCGCAATGCTGACGGCTCCACGCAGGCTGACATCCACACCCGGCAGTTCTTGGCTGGCGTATTCGCTGGCGGAATATACGGACGCACCCGCTTCGCTAATGACCAGTTTTTGCGGCGCTTTGGCCACGCCTTGAGCATCGCTGCACAACTTAATAAGTTCAGCGGCCAGCTTGTCGGTTTCGCGGCTGGCCGTGCCGTTGCCGATGGCAATCAGCTCCACGCCATACTTTTGCACCAGCGCCGCCAAGGTGTAAAGGCTGCCCTGCCAATCGCGGCGCGGTTCATGCGGGTAGATGGTGGCGGTCTCTAGCAACTTGCCGGTGCTATCGACCACAGCCACTTTTACGCCCGTGCGAATGCCTGGGTCTAAACCCATCACCGCCCGAGAACCGGCGGGGGCAGCCAGCAGCAAGTCACGCAGATTGTCGCCAAACACTTTGATAGCCACGGCTTCGGCGGCTTCGCGCAGTTGGCTGAACAGGTCACGTTCTAGCGAGAGGCTGAGTTTCACGCGCCAAGTCCAAGTGACGCATTTACGCAGCAGGTCGTCGCTCTTGCGACCTTGGTGGCTCCAACCCAAATGCAGGGCAATCCGCCCTTCGGCTAGGCTCATCTGGCCGGGTGCAGGCTCCTCGGGCTGAACGAGCTTGGCATCCAAAATTTCCAAACCGCGCCCACGAAACACCGCCAGCGCACGATGCGAGGGCACACGGGCAATCGGCTCTTCGTAATCAAAGTAGTCGCGGAATTTGGCTACTTCTGGGTCGTGCTCATTCTTGCCACTCACTAGACGCGAGCGCAGTAGGCCGCCCTCCCACAGCCATTGGCGCAGACTTTGGATCAGCGCGGTATCTTCCGCCCAGCGCTCGGAGAGGATGTCGCGCACCCCATCCAGCACGGCGGCAGGCGTGGAAAAATCAGGCCCAGGCTTGCCATCGTCCAGCGTGGTGGGCGGCTGGCAGAAGGCCAAGGCTTCCTGCTGAGGGTCAAGGCCAGGGTCGGCCAGCAGCTTGTCGGCCAGTGGCTCGATGCCGAACTCTTTCGCAATTTCTCCCTTAGTGCGACGCTTTTTCTTGAAGGGCAAATAAATATCTTCTAACGCTTGCTTGGTCTCAGCCTGAGCAATGGCCAAGCGCAGCGCGTCGGTCAATTTGCCTTGTTCATCAATGGCTTTGAGTACCACTTGCCGCCGGTCGGCTAGTTCGCGCAGGTAGCCTAGACGCTCTTGTAGCGTGCGTAACTGCACATCATCTAGGCCGCCCGTGGCCTCTTTGCGATAACGCGCTATGAAGGGGACGGTTGCGCCGCTGTCCAGCAACTGCACCGCCCCCGCCACCTGTGCTGCGCTGACCTGCAATTGCGCCGCGATGTTTTCAATAATTGGGGTATCCATGCTTTAACTGTTAGATGAACAAATGTGCAGTAGATAAGGTGGTATTGGTGAATACCAGTTCTTCTACACCAACGAGCTGTGCAGCAAAATCATCTGCCACTACAAAAATACTTTGATTTTCGCCCCGGCCAATTTCAACCGCATTGCTGCTGACATTAAAATATACTTTGTCGTAACCGCTGCCAGTATCGACATAATCAAAACCACCGCGTCCAAGGTAAACAATATCATCACCCGCACCGGTGTAGATAGAATTATCTACCTCATTATCCCAAATAATATCATTGCCGCTGCCGGTTTTGACATCCTCAATTACCACTCCTAGGGGGATGGCGATGTTATTGCTGCCATTGTAAAGAGTAGAAAAATTATCTTTAATGGCATTATTGAAGAAAATTACCAATTGTGTATTTTCAACCGGTGCGCCTTGGGCCTGGATGCTTGCAAGTGCTTTATCTAGTAAATCTTGCTGGGTTTGCAAATTAGCAGAAGATAAAGTCCCACTTTGCAGGTTGATATGTGATGCACCAGTTTTATTTGATAAATCAATCGTATCATGCCCGCCAGCATCCCATAAAAGCAGGTACTCATTATCTTGAATGGTGTAGATGTTACTCCCTGTATGGTGTTGTGTATTTGCACCATATATGTTTTGTAGGGTATGCACATCATATAAAGAAAAATTTGTATGAAATGCTTTTAAGGTTGTTTCATAGGAATACCGATTGGTTTCATTATTCCAAGTTGCATTAAATACATAGCTATGCGCACTTTCATAGGACATAACAGTGTAGGCAGTATTATCTAAGTTTTTAGGTAATGTCGGACTGCCATCAAACGGGTGTTTTAAGCCTAGCGCATGGCCAATTTCATGCACGATGGTTTCATAGAGTTCAGAGCCTTTAGCAAAATTAGGTTGCTCATCATAATACAAGCGATTTAAGAATACATCTCCAGCAATCAATCCCGTACCAGGGTAAAAAGCAAATGCAGCAGTATCTGAACTATCCTTTACTGCATTAAATTGTAAATCCCCACCACTGCTTACTTCGGTAAATTTAACTCCTAAAACACCGCTGATGGTTGTAAAAATATCCAATACCTGACTTTTCTCATGTGTGGTAAGAGAACGCCAGCCATTGGTTAAACTTCCCCTGCCATCGTACTGATAATATTCCTGAGGTACTGAATTGTTAAAACTAAAGGTAATGGTAGTTTTGTTCCATTTTTCTCCAGAGTCTAGTGTATTAATATAGGGGGTGTTTTTATTGGAAATCTCAGTAATAGTCGTATTTTTATTGCTTTTTTGCTGGGCTTGACTCAGTAAATTTACTGTTGGCTCTGGCTCTGGCTCTGGCTCTGGCTGTGGCTCTGGCTCTGGGTCTGGGTCTGGCTCAGGCG
>JAHAYB010000073.1 GCA_018384835.1 Comamonas sp. | reverse complement strand
AAACGGTGGCTCTTATGCAGCATCGTCATCCTTTTGAAATTCAAGTGAATTGTTTTGATCAAGCTTAAAGAAGGCCATAGAGCTGTGAAGATCACACGCCTGCTCACTCGAGCTAGCAGCCGCTGTGGTCCTTGCTTTGACCAAAGCCGTATTTTGCAGGGTCACACTTTTCATCACTGTTCCTCTTTTCATGCTTCTTGATCACGATTGAATCGGCCAGAGTTTCCTAGAGAGTTACTGACTTTGAATACTGTTGCTGCGACTCGGGAAAGGAGGCATGCCGCAGTACGTCATGACGTGCATTACGCCACAAGCCAAAATGACGATGAATCGAACGCCAATAACTTAGGCGTTCTGCGCGCCATTGCTGTTGTCCGAGAGAAGAGGGGCATGCATACTTGTTGCGCCAGTAACTCTAGTTTCTCAAGTCATTGCAATGTCTGACGCACCACCTGAAAAATCTACCCACCGTGACAACCGTGAGCTGCACATGCGTCTGCTGGCCGATCTGGCCCAGGACCTGTCAGGGGATATCAATTTTCCCACTAGCCTTGATCTGGCCCTCAGGATGCGCGGTGTCCTGACCCAGCCGAACATCACGCTTGATGGGTTTACCCGTGCGGTGTACTTGGAGCCCGTGATTGCCAGCCGCTTGATCCGGCTGGCCAACGTGCAAGAAGGCGATGCGGTAACCCATGAAAAGCGCACACTGGCTGCCACCTTGAAACATGCCATCGAGGCCTTGGGGCTGGAGCAGGCCCGTAGTGTGTCGCTGGGCTTGGCTATGGACCAGATCATGAAGGCCGAAGATCTGAAGCCGTTTAGCCGCTACGCCGATCTGACCTGGGAACACTCCATCCGCACGGCGTTGCTGGCCAAGGCGATTGCCATCCATGTGGGAAAACATCTCGATGCCGAATCTGCCATGTTGGCTGGCTTGGTCCACGACATTGGCATTTATTACCTTTTTTACCGGGCGAGCCAGTACGAGGAATACCGCAACGACCACCAGGCACTTATCGAGCTGGTGTTGGGCTGGCACGAACCAATCAGCGAGAACGTACTGAATGCGCTGGGCCTGCCGACCGTTATCGTTGAGGCCGTCCACGAGCACGACGCCCCTCGCGAACTGGACCGGAATCCACACAACCTCAACGAAGTCATTTATATCGCCAATTTGCTGGCGGGCAGCAACTGGGAATGGTTGCCCGAGTCCTGGACGCCCGAGCAGCATGAAGCTATGGAGCGTACCCGGCAGCGCTTTGCCTTCCTGCTGCCAGAAGTTGAAGACAGGATGCGGATGATGCACGCAGCACTGCGCTGACCTGAGTCGTCTGGCGCACCGGAAGACACTGCATGTCCAATCAGGTCAAGTGCAGCCATTCCATTGTTGGGCTTCGGTTGTAGTTTCCAGCCTAAAGCTGAAGGACACAAGCAAGATTTCCTCATTTTTGTCCTATGAAACATTCTGAAAAAATCCACATCTCGACCTAGCCCCACTAATGTGGGGCTAGGT
>JAHAYB010000066.1 GCA_018384835.1 Comamonas sp. | reverse complement strand
TGCTGGGCTTGCTGATCTTGCGCGGCCCGCAAACCGCCGCCGAGCTGCGCACCAATGCCGAGCGCTGGCACCGCTTTGCCGACACCTCCTCGGTCGAAGCATTTTTGGAAGAACTGCAAGAGCGCAGCGCCGACAAAGGCGGCCCGCTGGTGCGCCTGCTGCCCAAAGCCCCCGGCGCGCGCGAGGCACGTTGGGCGCAATTGCTGTGTGGGGAACCGGTGGTGCCCAATACCTCAGCCATCACCAACAACGACGATCACCTTCACACCCGCCTTGCCGCACTGGAAGCACGCGTAGCAATACTGGAAACCTTGGGAAGGTCTGCATAACCTGCGGCGTTGCCCCGCAGATGTGAGACAGTAATGATATGAAACAGATCTTAGCCTCGGATCACGCCGACAAATGTGCGCCGTACAAACGCCTGGTCCAGCCACAGCCATACCAAAAGCGGACTCAAAGGAGGGATCACCAAACTGCCCAATTGGTAGGCATAGATCAATGCCTCAAGCTGCCAGGACTGGATATGCAGCACATGGGGGTTGAGCTGCACCGCAAGGCACAACTGCATCAGCACCTGGGTAACGATGCTGAACGCGTGCAGCGGAACCAATAAAGCGGCCCCGGCAGCCATGCGCCATACCCGCCCCGGGCCGAATGCTGCCAAAAACAAGGCCCACAAAATGGGCAGGCTATAGCCATAGCGGGCCGGGTTGATGTCAATGATGACTTCACTGGCTCTCCAGCCTGTTTGTGCTGTACTGACCTGCAGGGATGAATACACGCTCAAAAGCGACCCCTCCATCTGCGTGCGCTGCACCCAGCCGCTGGCCCCAATGTCCAGCACCCACGAAGACAAAAGGGCCGCCGGCCTGGCCAGCCATGGGGCTACCACACTCCACAACAGGGTCAATACGACCACCCCCAGCACGGCCAAAATGACAAAGCGGGCAATAGGCTTATGCGGTAATAGCCGTGCAGGTTTGACCTGCACCAGAGTAGGCGATAGCGCAGGTGGATGTGCTTGGCCCGAAATCGAGGACTGCGCAAGCACCGATGGCTTTGGCGGACTGGTATCAGGATTGGTACTGATTTCAGGCATGAACAATTCCTCCTTGAGCATCCCCTTGTAGGGCCGGGTCTTTTTGACACCAGCGCACCCATAGAAGCCAGAAAACGAGCACATCCAGCATGATCAGAGCTTGCCATAGGTATTCATGGGCAAAGTCAAACACAGGGCGGCTCCATTGCCCCAGATAAAACAGGCTGATAACGCGCACGACATTCAGACTCTGCACGGCCAAGAATCCGATGAACAAACCCACCACACGCTGATACCAAGCAGCTGGAAAGGCCATAACTCCAGAAAACAGAACGATGTACGCCTCCAAGCCATTGCAGCCTGCCTCAATCGAGACACCAAAACCGTTACTGGTATTCCACAGCACCTTGCCGACAGCTGCGGTGCTGCCATCAAACCAGGTCACTAGCCCTGCACACAAGCTTGCCAAAGCACTGGTCCAGGGCAGCACGACATGCTGCTGCACCCAATTGAGCATATTGAGACCAAACAAGCCCAACTGCAGGCCAAGAAAAATTAGAAAAAAACGTCGCATAAACAGAAGGTGAGTAGAGTCGATGGGAGCGCAAACATACTGCCTGCAGCGGCGCAATTCTGGCGAAGAAAATCCATTTCTTAATCAGGGACACTATTTTTTGCATTCATGCCTTGCGCCCCACTAGACAGCAAGCTGTGCAATCACCATCCCCTTCCCTGTGATAATCGTGAGCTTTGCTGTCTACCAGCAGTCAGCCTCGCCTTTTGCTTGCTTACACTTGAAAGTCTCAGTTCATGACCACTGGCCGCCCCCTCCAAGGCCCTTTTGCCGACCCAATTCGCAAACATCTTGAAACTGCCCGCCGCCAGATCAGCCAGGGACAGCTCAAGCAAGCAGCGCAAACTTTGAATCAAGCCCAGCGCATCCTGCCTGGCGATGCTCGTCTGTTCATGTTGGCAGCCCTGATGGCAGAAAAATCAGGCAACCAGGCAGGCGCTTTTGATGCCATGCGCCGCTGCCTCAACGTGGCTCCCAATTGGGGGCCAGGGCTACTCGAGTCGGCTTTACTACATGCCCGCCATGACCAATTTCCCCAAGCGATCGAACTGGCCGAAAAAGTGGCGAAGCTGGAGCCTCATAACATCCAGGTTCTGGCAGGAGTAATCGATGTTGCCCACCGCGCTGGCCATACCGAGATGGCTGTACGCCACCTGCGCCGTGGCCTGGAATTGGTGCCGGGTGATATGGAATTGCGCCGGATGCTGGCGCAGGATCTTAGTGCCCTGGGTCAGCACGAAGAAGCGCTAACGCTTTGGAATGATTTGGTAGCAGAAAACCCAGGCAATCAATACGCACTCGAAGGTCGCTTGCAAGCACTCACCGCAGCAAACCAAATCAACAGTCCACAGGCCCAAGAAGATGCGGCCGCCCTGCTGGCATTGCAACCAGACAATCCGATATATGCGTACCAGCACCAATTAACCCAAGGTCAGACTCCAGACCAGCAACCCATTGAAATCAGTCGTGATTTGTTTGATGGCATGGCGGAGGGGTACGACCTGCATATGGTGGGCCAACTGGGGTACCACCTGCCCAGGCTGGTGGCAGAAAAAATCACCCAGCGCCATCCGCAAAAAGACATCAACGTGCTCGACCTGGGCTGTGGCACTGGTCTGCTGGGGGTATACCTGGGTCGCCTCAACGGCCACCTGATTGGTGTGGACGTAGCGCACAAGATGATTGAGCAAGCGGCCCGCCATCAGGTGTACGACCGCTTTCACATGGTCAATCTGCACGATGCCTTGCAAGCCACCCCAGATGGGCTGTACCACGTACTGACAGCACTAGATGTATTTATCTATGCAGGCGATTTGACGGCTGCATTGCCCAATGCCCAGCGCATCCTGCTCCCTGGTGGGGTGCTGTACTTCTCATGCGAAATTGCCCCTGAAGACGGGCCAGATCTGATTCTGCAGGCCAATGGACGCTATGCCCACAAACGCAGCCATATCGAAGCCTTGTGCGCACAAGCGGGTCTGGAGACGACGGTAGAGGAGTTGATCTTGCGCCAAGAGGCGGGACAGCCTGTATCGGGTTTACTGGTGACGGCATACAAGCCTGAGGCTGGCACTGACCAGACGTAAAGCGCAACGATTGGCATGAAGATTTTTCTCGGTTACCGGCAAACCGGCCTGGCCCCGGCCTGCGCCCTGACCATCGGCAATTTTGACGGTGTCCACCGTGGCCACCAGGCCA
>JAHAYB010000031.1 GCA_018384835.1 Comamonas sp. | reverse complement strand
TCCCATTCGGTTGGCATCATGATTGTGGGGTTGATGGTGCGACTGATAGCTGCCTCTGCCTGGCTCAAAGCGTCATATAGCTCTGCATACGAAAGAGTGTCGCTAATCACCATCAGATCCACATCGCTTTGCGCCGTTTCCGTGCCCTTGGCGACAGAGCCGTAAATAAAGGCTTGCTTGATCTCTCCAGCAAAAGGAGCCAAAGCTTGCCGCAAAGGTTCTGCCAGACCGCAGGTCTTGATGATCAAACCTCTGAGCTCTTGGAAAATAGGGCTAGCCTTGTTGGCTTGGTAATATTTTTGAGCGCCCTCTTTGGTGACGGTAATCAGCCCCGCTTCTGCTAGACGTGTTGCCAGCCGATGCACGGCTCCTGTGCCGCTGTTAGCCAGCCGAATCAGTTCCGCACTTTGGAAACGCCGATCGGGCTGGGTAAACAGCAGCCCGAGCACTCGCTGCTGCACAGACGAAAACAAAGCCTCAGCAAGGTTTGATGTTCCTGCGACAACTTCGTTATGATGATTTGCGATTCCCATAATGGGTGCAATTGTACCCTTATTGGGAATAGTAATGAGGTTTAATTTCAGCGGAAGGACAGTTTTTGCCCCACTTCCGCTCTTCGCTAACTCCTATCGCCCCAGCACCATGCAAAAACCCGCCCAAGACCTCCAGCCCCTGAGCTTTCCCCTGCACGGCAGCCGCTTGATAGAAGCGAGCGCCGGCACGGGCAAAACCTGGACGATAGCCACCCTCTACCTGCGCCTGATACTGGGGCATGGTGACGAACTGGCCTTTGCCCCCCAAGGCCAGCCCCAGCCGCTGTTGCCCGCCGATATTTTGGTGATGACGTTTACCCGCGCTGCCACGCGTGAGCTGTCTGAGCGCATACGCCAGCGCCTGATGGAGGCCGTGGCCTGCTTTCGCGGCGAGGGGCAGGGTGATGATTTTTTGCAAAACCTGCTGGCCGACTACCCCGAGTCTCCCGACTCTGACCAGCGCCAAGCCGCTGCCTGGCGCTTGGCCACTGCTGCCGAAGGCATGGACGATGCCGCCATCTACACCATTGATGCCTGGTGCCAGCGCGTGTTGCGCGAACACGCCTTAGACAGCGGCTGCTTGCTAGACGAAACCCTGGAAGCCGATGAAGCCCAGCGCCTGCAAGAAGCCGTACACGATTACTGGCGACAGCAGTGCTACCCCTTGAGCGGCGAGCTGCTCGCTCAGGTACAAGCGCAGTGGAAAAACCTGCCCGCCCTGCTCACTGACATGCGGCAAATCGCCCGCCTGCCCTGGGACGATGCGCTGGGCGAGGGCGAACTCGCCCAGCTTCTGCCCCAGTGGCAGCAAGAGCGCCAAGCCCAACTCCAAGCCCTGGCGCAAGGCTGGGAGCAAGGCGCACAAGACTATCTGGTCTGGATAGAGGGCGAGCTGGCACATAACAAAACCACCAAAACCTGGGACGGGCGCAAGCTGCAAATCGGCAACAGTACCAAATGGTTGCAGGCGCTACAAAGCTGGGCGCAAGCCCCCGATGCAAACCTGGCAGAGGCAATGGCCACAGGCGCATACCGCCTCACCCCCGCCGGTCTGGACGAAGCCTATAAGGGCGGCGCG
>JAHAYB010000017.1 GCA_018384835.1 Comamonas sp. | reverse complement strand
AAGCTGTGCAGTTGCAGCATCAGCAGGGTAAAGACCACAAACAGCATCACCGGCAAGCCCGCAACAATGGCGGATGCGCCCTTGGCGCTTTCTTCCACCGCACCCGCTACCTCGATGCGGTAGCCGCGCTTGCCCTCTTGCTGCCAGCGCTGTTCTAAATCGCGCAGCGTGGGCAGTAGGGCATTGGTCAAGGTCGCACCTTGCAGGCCGGCGCGTACATCGCCTTGCACGGTAATGGCGTAATCGCGGCCTTGTCGCCACAGCACGCCCCACTCCCATTCAAACTGCGGACGCGCTACTTGCAGCAGTGGCACGGCTTGGCCGCTGGCGCTGGGGACGTAGGCGGCCTCTAGTGCTTGCCAAGTTTCACGCTCGGACTGGGGGGCGCGTAGTTCAATAGCGATGAGTTTGTCGCCCTCGCGGTACTGGCCGATGGTGCTGCCGGTAAGCAGAATCTGGCTGGCCTGGGCAATGGCCTGGCTGCTCACACCCAGGGCGCGGGCTTTGTCCTGGTCCACCGCTAGGCGCAGGGCTTTGACGGATTCATTCCAGTTGTCGTTCACGCCGCGCATATCGGGGTGCTCGCGCAGGGTTTGCTTGACCTCGTTAGCCAATTGGCGCAGGGTTTGCGGCTCGCCACCCATCACGCGAAACTGCACGGGATAGGCCACGGGCGGCCCATTAGCCAGCAGTTTGACGCGGGCGCGTGCCTCGGGAAAGCGCTGCGCCAGCAAGGCGGGCAAGGTCTGCTCCAGCTTATGCCGTGCTGCCAGATGGGGGGTCATGACAATCATCTGCGAGACGTTGCTCTGCGGAAAAATCTGGTCCAGCGGCAGGTAAAAGCGCGGCACGCCAGAGCCTAGCCAGGTGGTGACGTGCTCTACCTCGGGCATGTCCATCAGCAGCGCTTCCATGCCGCGCACGGTGGCCTCGTTGCTGGCGAGTGCCGTGCCTTCGGGAAACCAGACATCCACCAAAATCTCCGCCCGGCGCGAGTCGGGGAAGAACTGCTGCTGCACCTGCCCCATGCCAACAATGCCCAGGGCAAAGGTCAGCAAGGTGATGCCAATCGTCTTCCAGCGGTGTTCTACGCAGGCATAGACCAGCTTGCGAAAGCGGTTGTAGAAGGGCGTGTTGAACACCTCGTGCGGATGCTCGGCAAAGCCCGCTTGCACCACCCGCTTGGGCTGGCGCAAAAACAACCAGCCCAAATAGGGCACAAAGTACACCGAGGCAATCCAACTGAGCACCAGCGCAATCACCGTCACCGCAAAGATGGCAAAGGCGTATTCCCCAGTCATGGATTTGGCCATGCCAATGGGCAGAAAGCCCGCTGCCGTAATCAAAGTGCCAGTCAGCATGGGGATGGCGGTAATCTCGTAGGCAAAGCTGGCGGCGCGTAGTTTGTCGTGCCCCTCTTCCATTTTGCGCACCATCATTTCCACGGCGATGATGGCATCGTCCACCAGCAGCCCTAGGGCAATAATCAAAGAGCCTAGCGATACTTTGTGCAGGCCAATATCCCAGTACCACATGGCCAGAAAAGTGGCCGAAAGCACTAGCGGAATCGTCACCCCCACCACCAACCCAGGGCGTGGGTCGATATACCAACCGCGCCACCAGTGCTGCGCCCCAGGGCGGCGGTGCAGCCCCAGGCTGATAAAGCTCACGGCCAGCACCACGGCCACGGCCTCTATCAACACCTGCACAAATTCGTTGACGGAATCGGCCACCACCTCGGGCTGGTCTTGCACGCTGTGCAGCTCCACCCCAGCGGGCAGTTGGGCGGTAATGGGCTGCATGGCGGTATGCAGCGCCTTGCCCAGGGCGATGATGTCCCCGCCCTTGCGCATAGAGATGCCCAGCGCCACCACTTCCTGCCCCTGAAAGCGCACTTTGACGCTGGCCGGGTCTTCATAGCCGCGCCATACATCGGCAATATCGCC
>JAHAYB010000016.1 GCA_018384835.1 Comamonas sp. | reverse complement strand
CTATTGGTGTGAAAGATATGCGGCCCATAGCGGTGTACCAGCACGCCATGTGCATCCGGCTCATCAAAGGCATTGCCGCCAATATGCGCGCGGCGGTCAATTAGGTGGACTTTGCGGCCTGCATCGGCCAAGGCGCGGGCAATGGTGCTACCGGCGAAGCCTGCGCCGGTGATGAGTGTGCGGCTTACCAACATTCAGTTCTCCAAATTTTTTTTTGAGCCACTTGCTTCAAAAGCACATTCTTTAGATGCACGAGAAGTCCTGATTTTGTTGAATACCGCATCAAACTGAAGCATGAGCTTCAGGGGAAGGGCTACGTGTGTGGGGGAAAGTGCTACCGATCCTTCTAACCACATCCAGGCAGGGGCCTTGAACGCCATATTTTTTGAAAGAGCCATCCCTATGGTCGTCCACACATCGGCCAAAGAGAGCGGTCGGCATAGGCTTTTTGCAAACACTCTTTCTTGTCGCATATCGGCAACTGCTGCGAGGAAAGCGTAGGCACTCGCATCTTGTTTGCTAGGGTTGCAAATGAAGTTGGCTGCGGTTGCAGTTAATCGGGGGCGAAGTGTTCGTATGCGATCTTGCATGCTTGGTTGTTGCTTGAGCTGTTCTGCAGCTGCCACCGCCGCGTTGTGCAGATGAAGCGCATATTCAAGCTCCGTGCTATGGCGAGGCTCGGGGCTGAAATCAGGCATAGCCACCCCGTTCTGAAGACGATAGCCACACGTACTGGCATGGCTGGCTGGCAGGAAGCAATGCTCAACTACCACCCGCCGACGAGAAAAAATATTTCCTGCAGGATTGCAAAAAGCATATGCCTTCCCGGCCCGGTCTGCGGGAAGGTGATCGCGTGCAAGTCCTATGTAATAGCCCTGTACGGGCATATTGGTTGATGTGACAGTTTTCAGTATGCGCCGGAGCGCAGCTTGGCCGTTCAGCGACCATCCTGCATCTACCAGCGCCCAGTTTGATCCGTCCATTAGACCCTCTTGGCGCAGATAGGCCAATGCCGCCTCTCGTTTGACAGCGACTGTATTAAACAACACCTCCTTTGCTGCAGGATTGTCCAGTAGGGCTTTGATAAAGGTGTGTGCGTCCTGCAGGTTTAGCTGTCTGCACCAAGCAGCCTCGTCCAAATGCAACAGAGATTGAATTTTGGAGTGCTCGTTTGCACTCAATCCTGCTCGCGCCGCAATGTCTCGTGGGGCATTGACGTTGCCTGCCACAGCGAGCAGGCGCATCCAATCCACATTACTCGTTGAAATGGATGGTGCCAGCCAAGCTCTTCTAGAGCCATATAGATAACGCAGCTCAAGCCCTTCGGGCTGCAAGGCATGCGCGATCTTGAATAACACCTCGCCATCGCGTGCGACAAAATATAAACGCTGAATACCACGTTGGCGTGCATCGTCAAGCACCCATTGAACATAAGCCAAAAGAAAAGGCACGATCACCGTATGGATCACATTGCCCAATGGGGGGGCAATAACATTTATTAAATCGTTCTTTGCGGCCAGCCGGCAGCGGCGACTGAAAGCGGCTTGCCAAGAAGCCGCCGCTTTGCGGGGAATCCGTTTCCCCGCAATGATTTGTTCACGTTGCGTCAGGTGCGCAGGCGTAAAGTGCACGGTCTGGATGCCGTGCAGCTGTGCCATGCGAATGTCGGCATGAGCGTTATCGCCCGTATGGACAAGCTCAGCGCCAGTGATTCCTTCCGCTTTCAGCACATGCGCAAACAGCTTGCCGCTGTGCTTGGAGCAGCCAACATCGCAGGACACATACAGGCCATCGCTTGGCACCATGACGCCTAGCCGCTCCAGCAGTGGCCCAAGACTATCGGCAGGGATGTACATGTCCGATATAAACAGGATGCGACATCCTGACGCACGCAATTGCCTGATCTTTGTGACCGTTTCGTCGATGGGGTAGAGGCTTTCCTCTTCCAACGCCAGTTCCGCTTGCACCAGTTCGGCAATGGTCTTGTCCAGTCGCATGAACCACCGGAGTTGTCGGTAAATATCTTCGATATTCGCGTGCTCATGCCCTGTACGGCGGGCCAGCCAATTTGCCAGCTTTTCCGCACGAATACGTGCACGCTGGAAACGCTGCGCAAAACGAATACGTTCGGTTTCGTCCTTCGTCGTCGGAGCCAGGCGTACCCCAATATCAAAGAATAAGTCCCGAGGATATGCGTGCATCCGGGTGATGCACGTATCAAAAACGTCAAATGAATATACCGGCAACGGCTGCATGCTGAAGTGGGGCGATTTAGAACGGTGACTTTGGAATGTTCGGGTTAACGAATTTCGACCAAAGCCGAATGATGCACCCCAGTATCGGGTGTGAATAGATTCGCTGAACGCGTCGCATGGGCTCCGAAAGCTGGAGTATCACGCCCAGTGCACTTTTAGACTGCTCGCGTGCGTATCGGTTGCGAATGATTTTTGTCAGAAGTTCGAATCGTTCGGATCGATCAGTGATGGAGTTGGCGGAAGAACCGGTACTGGATGGGCGAAGGTGATAGTTTGCCAGAGGCTCGGGGATGACCCCTACGTCAAACTGGGATAAAAATCTTATAAGAAATTCCCAGTCTCCAAGAACCGGCAAGGTTTCATCAAATAATCCTATCTGTTCGGCGGCAGATCGTCTGAACAGAAAGGAAATTGGAGGGATAGGGTTTGCACCGGCAATGTCTGCGATTGAAAGAGCCCCCCTGGGATCTCGGAAAATACGAGACTGCGTTTGATTTACGTTATCCCCATCTATGACTTCTATGATCTGATTCGCCCAAGTGCAAACGCCTTGGATTGTGGGGTAGGGGGGAGATTCAAGATAGCTGACAGTACGTCCAAGAAATTCCGGAGCAAGGGAGTCATCATCGTCATGTATCAGGATGAATTCGGAATCAGCAGATCGTATTCCGATATTGGATGCTGCCTCCATGCCTACAGAAGATGGGTTGTGGATGGTTTGTACGCGCCCCTTGTACGCGTCTGCGTATTTTTCGATCAGTCGCTTTACCGGCAGAGGGTCTCCTCCGTCGTTAACCACAACATGTTTCCAGTTGAGGTACGTTTGCGCGATGACACTGGTAATCGCACGTTCCAGAAGCAGAGGGCGATTTTTTGTTCTGGTTACAACGAGTACTTTGGTCATTCTTTACCTAAATATTTTGATTGTGATCTGAGGTGCGTGCTTCTCGGTCTATGGATTTGATTGGCTGGTTGACATGCTCTATTAATTTTTCATAATCGAATCGCCAGCCCTGCCAGCACGCATTGAGTACAAGCCAGCGCATCCGCCAGCTTTCGGTGTGGAGAAATGAACGGAAAAGCATTTTGAGGCAAAAAAGATAACCTCTTGCACGCCCATCTCTGACGAAATGATAGCTTGCTTGATTTCGTATTTCGTAATGAAACTTCCAAGCACTTTTTTCTCTGAGTTGGGTGAGATCTAGTGGCGCAATGTTCTCTGGTGTTTTGTGAAAAACGATACTGTCTGAAACAAGATAGCATGGCATTTTTTTGGAAATACGGCAGCTGTATTCGGAATCGTCAAAACAGAAAAAAAATCCTTGACTGGCAACCCTATTTCCTTGATGGCTTTTCGGTTGATAAGCATCGAGACGAAGGATGAGGGTGAGATACGCGTCAAATTGCTGCTGAGGCATGTGACTCCAATCAGAGGCATCGTGTTATCCACATCTTCGTAATTTATTAATTTCATTAGGAGATAATTTTTGGCTATGATGTAAAATCAATGGACATACAGAGATATGGGCAATAAAACACCTCTTAGGAGGCCCGAGATTTTATGTACAAGTGAGTATTATGTAAAAATGAGAATTTTTTGAAAAAATTACGGAGCATCATTAGCTTCTTATCAATATGTATGTTGTGTTGTGCCAACCATGCGGCAGCTTTACCCATTGTTTCTTTATCTCCGGAGAAGTAGGCTAAACGCCATGCAGAGAGCATTCTTTTGGCGATAGCTCTGATTCGCAGTTCTGTAGAAACAGGGTAGTGATTCATAAAAATTTCAATGCATTCAATAGCACATAACTCCATATGTAATGCACTGGAAAACCCACTATTAGTAGCCGAACCATGGACTTTTCTCCATGTTGCAGTTGATTTGTCTATGTAGCCAATTTGTCCTTGCTGGCTTGCATATAGTGCGAAGTTAAGATCTCCAAATGGCCACCGTTCATTGTGAAAAGAACTATTTATGAAGCCTTCCGCAACGTCACGTCGACACATAGATGTGGCTGTAATGATGTGCCAATTCAGTAATAATGTCTCGTATGCTTGACCTTGCGCGGGTGTGTATGAAGATTTTTGATGCACATTTTTATATTCACGAGTGTATTCAAGTCGATTGAAGTCTGTATGACAGACGACCATTTGGGAATTTTTCTCCATTAAGTCAACTTGCATTTGGAGCTTTTCTGGATGGTGCCAAAAATCGTCACCTTCGCAAGCGGCTATATATTTTCCACGGCATGCTGTTCGGCAGCGATAAGAATTTTTATATGCGCCAACATTTGAATTCCCAGTTATTATTCTAATAATTTTTGGATATCTTTTTTGATAGGATTTTATAATATCAAGTGTGCTGTCCGGAGAACAATCCTCTCCTATAATTAACTCGTAGGGGAAGCTTGTTTTTTGTTCGAGAACTCCTTTAATGGCATCTTCTATAAACTTCTCGTGTTTGTAAGTCAGCATGTAGACACTAACCAGTGGAGACGAGACGATTCTATCCTTATCAACAATTTCTATTGTATTGCTCATATCTATCATTTTAATTTAATAAAATTTCTTTTCATTAAATTTTTATGTCCATTGAATTTTATGAAAATCTTCATAAGATAAATATACTAAAAACACATAATCAATTATAAAAACTCTATTTTATTAAATTATTTATCTATTGGGGGACAATAGTTTAAATTTTCAACATACGCGCAAGCGTTTAAGCTGGCCTCTCTGTGCGCAATTACCACAATAGTCTTTTGCTCAGACAGGTTGTGGATGGATTCAGTTACTACTGCTTCCGTTTCGCAATCTAGCGCGCTCGTCGCCTCGTCCATGAACAGCACGGGGGGGTCACGGTATAGCGCCCTTGCAATGCCGATACGTTGGCGCTGCCCACCGGACAGGCGAATCCCCCGGTCGCCCACCGGGGTGTCGTAGCCCTGGGTTAGCTCGTTCACCACAAAGTCGTGGATTTGCGCTGCTTTGGCGGCACGCTGCACGGCCTGCATGTCGATCTGCTCGGGGGGGACGCCAAAGGCGATGTTGGCCGCAACGCTGGCGTCGGCAATGTAGATCTGCTGCGGCACGTAGCCGATGGCGGCCTGCCATGCGGGCAGGTTCTGGGTGGTGATGGGCTGGCCGTCCACGCTCAGGGTTCCGGCCTGAGGCTCCAGCAGCCCCAGCAGAATGTCCATCACCGTGCTCTTGCCCGCCCCGCTGGGGCCCTGAATGCCCACGCTGGTATTGACCGGGATGACCAGATCAAAGCCATCCAGTACCGGCTTGTCCGGCGTGGAAGGGTAGGCATAGCGGATGCCGCTCAGGCGGATTTCCTGCCGGGGCACGATGGGTGGCTGACCCGTGGCTGCGGTTGGCGGCGGTGGCAACGTCAGATCTTGGTGCAGGTTGTCCAGCGTGGCGCTGGCGAAATTGAGGCGTGCAAACCCGCGGTACATAATTTGCACGGCAGGCAGCATGCGGTAGGCGGCAAAGCCATAGAGGCCCAGTCCCGGGAGCACCTGGGCTACATCCCCACTTTTGAGCAGCAGCGCCAGAGCAATGAGGATAAGGCCGGTGTAGCCGGTAGCTTCCACCAGGTACAAAGGGGTTTGGCTGAGCGTGTCGGTGGCAGCCAGGTGGCGAGCCTGGGTGCGGGAGGCATGTTCGTAGCGGTGCTGGTAAGCCCATTCGGCATGGGTGATCTTGATGTCACGAATGCCTTGCAACGCTTCGTTGCAGGTCTGGTAGCGCTGGCGGTTAGCCTCCACCATTTCTTTGCCGATGCGCTTGAGGCGGCCGCGCACCAGCAGGTAGATAAGCCCGTACAGGCAGCCAACCACGGCGACAATGGCCAGTGCAGTGAGCGGGTTGTAGGCAAACACCAGTACCAACATGGCCAGCACGATGATGCCCTGCGCAATGACCTGCGAGAACGGCTGGATAAGGTTGTGCATGACCATGTCCACCTCGGCCAGGATGGTCTTGGACAGCTCCGCCGTGTTGCGCTGAATGAAGAACTCGTAGGGCTGTGCCAGGTAACGGGCCATCAGGCGGCTGCTGATGGAGTGGCGCAGCAGGTGCACGAAGCGGTTGAGCAGGTGCTGGGTGATGGTCTTGAAAACCGAAGAAGTGATGACGATGACGATGGAGGCAATTCCCAGGGCAACGATAAAGCTGGCGGTGTCGGTAAAGCCCAAGGTGCTGTACGCACGTTCCAGCCACGGGTTTTCATGCACCACCCCTGGCCGGGCCAGCACGGACAGGAACGGCATGATGGAGATAACCCCCGCTGTCTCTGCCACCGCCATACACAGCGCCAGCAGCAGCATCCAGATGGCTTTGCGTTGCTCTGCCGGGGTGAAGAGGGACCAGACTTTGTGCAGGGTATTCATTAGAAAATAATAGAAAAAATGGCTCTAGCCCTTATCCAGCAAGCGCTAGCAGCTATCAATTACTTCTGTATCTGCCCTAACGCTGGCATGTGGGACCGTGCTACTTGGCATCCTTGTACATCAGCGCCGTGATCTGCTCAGAGATCA
>JAHAYB010000012.1 GCA_018384835.1 Comamonas sp. | reverse complement strand
TGGCGCGTGGTGTGCCCGTGGGCAGTGAGCTGGAATATGTGGATTTGGGCACGATTGCCCATGCCTTGGTAGAGCGGCGCTCTACCGTGGGCGAATAAATACTAGGCATAAGGCAGGAAGAGGCACTGATGCAACACGAACGCTTTCAATCCCGCCAAACCCCAGAAGTGGCGGATGTTGTCGATATCTCCGAGCGTTCCGCCCTCATGGATGGGCTGAAAGCCTGGGGCTGGGTCAGCTATGGCCTGCATCTGGTGGTGGCCGTTACCGCCGTGCTACCAGGGGCGCAGACCAGCGTGCTGCTGCTCTTGCTGGCACTGGTGTTGGATGTGGTCAAGCGCTCTGATGCGCAAGGCACTTGGCAGCAGTCGCATTTTTCTTGGCGCTTGCGCTCGGTGATTTGGGCGGGCATCTGGTATGTAGTCACTGCCCCGCTGTGGGTGCTATTTATCGCGCCCGGCTGGGCAGCGTGGACGGTGGTTTCCATCTGGTTTTTCTACCGCATCGTGCGCGGCATGGTGGCTATGAACCAAGGGCGTAACTTGCCCATGTGATGTTTGACCTATAGTTCCCTCCGATACTTACTTACTGACTTTTTCCCTCAGAAAGCCGCTTTTATGCCCGCCACCACTGCCCCGCCTGATTCAGAGGGGGCTACCCCCTCACAGCCACCCAACGCCTTGCGCCCGATTAACCTGGCGCTGCAAGGTGGAGGCTCACACGGCGCATTTACCTGGGGCGTGCTCGATGCCTTGCTAGAGGACGGGCGCTTTTACTTTCCCGGCATCAGCGGCACCAGCGCCGGCGCGATGAATGCCGTGGCCTTGGCCTGCGGCTTTGCCCACGCCGCCCAGGAGCACCCGCAAGACGCAGCAGCACGCCAGCGCACAGGCTGCGCCTTGGCACGCCAGCGCTTGCGCTCTTTGTGGGAAGGGGTGGGCACTTTGGGCTTGTTCACCTTTGGCATGGCCAACATGGCCAATAACCCGCTGCTGGGGATGATGAGCCAATGGCTCTCGCCCTACCAAGCCAATCCATTGGACATCAACCCCTTGCGCAGCTTGCTACAGCACAACGTGAATTTTGAGCAACTGCGCAGCGCCCAGGGTTTGCCGGGAATGCCCAGCGTGTTTGTCTGCGCCACCAACATCCGCACTGGCCAGGGCGAGATTTTTACCGGCCAGCGCTTGAGTGCCGATGCCGTCATGGCCTCCGCCTGCCTGCCCCAGCTTTATAAAGCGGTAGAAATTGAGGGTGAATACTATTGGGATGGCGGCTTTTCCGGCAACCCCGCCCTGCACCCCTTGATTTACAACACCGACTGCGCCGATATGCTGCTGGTGCAAATCAACCCGGTAGAGCACCACAACGTACCCAGCACCCCCACCGATATTGCCGAGCGCATGAATGAAGTGACCTTCAACACCAGCTTGCTGGCAGAGCTACGCGCCATTGACTTTGTGCGCCGTCTGCTGGCCGAGGGCAAACTAGACCCCCAGCGCTACAAAAACGTCCTGCTCCACCGTATTGATGGCGGCGCAGCGTTAAGCGAGCTGGGCGCAGCCAGCAAATCGCGGGCAGACTTGAGCTTTGTTCTGCGCCTGTTTGAGCTAGGGCGCACCCAAGGCCAAGCCTGGGCACAAGCACATTACCAAGACGTAGGCATGCGCCAAACCTTGCAAATCCTCGACCACTGCTAACAACAAACACCACAGGAGCCTTCCCAATGAGCGAACCCCAACAC
This sequence comes from Comamonas sp., assembly GCA_018384835.1. Lineage (GTDB taxonomy): Bacteria > Pseudomonadota > Gammaproteobacteria > Burkholderiales > Burkholderiaceae_C > Comamonas. The sequence continues at coordinate 7,124 of JAHAYB010000012.1, read as the reverse complement.
CTGCACCCAGATACCACCGCTGAAGACTGCATTTTCTGCAAAATCGTGGCCGGCACCATCCCCAGCCACAAGGTGTATGAAGATGAGGAGCTGCTGGCCTTTCACGACATCAACCCCTGGGCACCGGTGCATTTTTTAATAATTCCCAAGCGCCATATTGCCTCGCTGGGGCACACCCAAGCGGGCGATGAGGCTTTACTGGGGCGCATCATGGCGCTCGCCCCCCGCCTGGCGCTAGAGCAAGGGTGCAACCCCTATCCAGACGGCGGCTTTCGCGTGCAAATCAACACCGGCACCGAAGGCGGGCAGGAGGTACACCACCTGCACGTTCACGTCCTAGGCGGCGCACGCCCTTGGAAGATGGCGGTATAAGCAGTAGCAGCCGCGCATCAGCATATAACCATGCACCGCGCTGGCCGTTAAGATTGCGCCAGCCTATAGGGGGGCAAGACTACAATCACCTCCCTTGTATTGAGGATAATTTTTCATCGAAAACCAGCTCCGGTTGGAAGCCTTCCCCTTCAGGGGGATAACCTAGTTTGGAAGAGGCGTAAGCGCTTCCCAAGCTTTTCGCCCGGTTATGGGCGTGGATTGAAATATGGGTACTTTTTCTATTTGGCATTGGCTGATTGTTTTACTGATTGTGGTCATGGTGTTTGGCACCAAGAAGCTGAAAAACATCGGCTCTGACCTGGGCGGAGCAGTCAAAGGTTTCAAAGATGGCATGAAAGAAGGCACCGAGGCCGACACCGCCGCCCCCCCCAGCCAAGTGGCCAGCCAAAGCAATAGCGCAGAGAGCACCACCATCGACGTACAAGCCAAGCAAAAAAGCTAATGCTAGACATCGGCTTATCCAAGCTGGCCTTGATTGGGGCGGTGGCGCTGGTGGTGATTGGCCCCGAGAAGCTGCCCAAAGTAGCGCGTACCCTGGGCTCTTTAATCGGTCGTGCCCAGCGCTATGTGGCTGATGTGAAGGCAGAGGTCAACCAGTCCATGCAGCTCGATGAGTTGCGCAAAATGAAAGAGACGGTAGAAAGCGCCGCCCGCGAGGTACAAACCTCTGTACAAACCACCGTGGCCGACTTGGACAAAGAATTTGATGCCGCCATTGCCGAGGCCGAGCGCCTAGCCAAACCCGACTTTGGTAGCTTTAACAACGCCGCTGCGCACATGGGCTTTGGCTCAGACGAGGCAGCAAATGCACCAGCCGCAAGCCAAGTCGTGCCCAGCTACACGCATCCGGGCAAGAAGTTTCGCCTCAAGCGCAGCGCCATCCCGCGCTGGTACAAGCTGCGCACCGGCACACGCACCCATGTGCAATCGGGCGCGGCGCGGGTAGCGCGTTTTCGCCCTAAGCGCTGATGCTGCGCCCCCTGCACACCGGTCTTTTGCTTAGTACACGCTTGGCACGCGCTCAGGCTCAGGGGCGCTATTTTTGATTGTTTATGTCGCAAAACCCCTCCCCCCAAGACCACGATGAGTTGGCTGGCACTGAGCAGCCCTTTGTGCAGCACCTGATGGAGCTGCGCGACCGCTTGCTGTATTGCATCTATGGCGTGGTGCTGGCTGTGGCGCTGCTGGCCTTCTGGCCAGGCCCTAGTGGCTTGATTGACTTTATCGCCCAGCCCATCAAAGCCCACATGCCCCCAGACACCAAGCTGATTGCGGTGGGGGTGTTTTCGCCATTTTTTGTCCCCCTGAAAGTGCTGATGATGGTGGGCGTGCTGGCCGTACTGCCCTGGCTGATGTACCAGCTTTGGGCGTTTGTGGCACCGGGTCTGTACAGCCACGAAAAGCGCTTTGCTCTGCCCTTGATTACCTTTGGCAGCATCTTGGCCTATACCGGCATCGCCTTTGTGCAGTTTTTTGTGCTGGACAAGATGTTCGCCTTCATCCAAAGCTTTACCCCCGACAGCGTAGCCGCCACGCCAGACGTGGCCTCGTATGTGGAGGCGATTTTGTCCCTCTACCTGGCGTTTGGCCTGGCCTTTCAAGTGCCGATTGTGGTGATGCTGCTGGTGCGCGTAGGGCTGGTGGAGCTAGACAAGCTCAAGTCCTTTCGCGGCTACTTCATTGTGCTGGCCTTTGTGATTGCCGCCGTAGTTACGCCGCCCGATGTGATTTCGCAGTTAGCGCTGGCCATTCCTATGTGCTTGCTTTATGAAGTGGGGCTGCTGGCGGCTGGCTGGTTTGTGAAAGATAGCAAGCGCACAGAGGGCGCGGCGGCTGAGTAGCTGCCTTTAAGCCGCAGCATAAACACACTGAAACCGCACACCTAGCGCTTGCGCCACTTTCATTATTGTGGCGAAACTTGGATTGCCTTGGCCGGAAAGCGCCTTGTACAAACCCTCACGACTCATGCCCGTCTCCCGTGCAAGCTGGCTCATATTGCGTGCGCGAGCCACTGCACCCAGCGCACGAGCGATGACTGCCGGGTCACCATCTTCCAGAGCCACATCCAGATAGGCGGCAATCTGCTCATCGGTTTTGAGGTAGTCTGCCGCATCGTAGCGGCTGAATATCACCTTGTTCATGGCTTACTCCTTCCAGGCTTTCGCCAATTTCTTTGCAGTCTTGATATCTGCGGCCTGCGTAGATTTGTCACCACCACATAGCAGCACGATTAGCACAGCACCGCGTGGCAGAAAATACACTCGGTAGCCAGGGCCGTAGTCAATGCGCAACTCACCGATACCATCGAAGAACTTCGCATCCCCAGCATTGCCAAGCGCTAACCGGTCTATACGGTTCTGCACACGGGCTTGGGCACGCACATCACGCAGGGCAGACAGCCAAGCGTCAAAGGTGTCGGTTTTGATAATTTCTAGCATATAAAAACTACACCTTAATAGGTAAATCTAACTCACCGGCGCGGCTGGCGGCTTTGCCGCGCAGCGGGGCGGGTTGTGGGCACTACCGTCAGCGCCTTTTCTTGGCCATTGCGCAGCACCTGCACCGCATAGGCTTGGCCGGGGCGCAGTTGCGCAACTTGCCCCATTAAATCGGCCACATGGCGCACGTTCTGGCCGTTGATGGCAACCACCACATCGCCGGGCTGCATACCGGCTTGGGCGGCAGGACCGGCTTGCAAAATGCCCGTCATCAGCGCCCCGCGTGGGGGGGATACCCCAAAAGCCTGCGCCAGCTCGGGGGTGAGTTCTTCAGGCTCTACGCCAATCCAGCCGCGCACAACGCGCCCCTCGCGCACAATGCTCTCTAGCACCATCCTGGCGGTGGAGACGGGAATGGCAAAGCCAATGCCCATGCTGCCGCCCGAGCGCGAATAAATCGCCGTGTTAATGCCCAGCAAATGCCCGCTGGTATCGACCAAAGCGCCGCCAGAGTTGCCAGGGTTGATGGCCGCATCCGTCTGGATAAAGTTCTCAAAGGTGTTAATGCCCAGTTGATTGCGCCCCAAAGCGCTAACGATGCCGCTAGTGACCGTCTGCCCCACACCAAAGGGGTTGCCAATGGCCAGCACGCGGTCACCAACTAAAAGCTGCTCAGAATCGCCCAGGGTAATCACGGGCAGCAAGTCCAGCGCAATTTTGAGTACGGCCAGGTCGGTTTCTGGGTCAGTGCCAATCACTTGGGCGCTGGTGCGTCGGCCATCGGTCAGGCTCACCTCAATCGCATCTGCGCCTTGCACTACGTGGTTGTTGGTCAGGATATAGCCCTCGGGGCTGAAGATGACTCCGCTGCCCAGCCCCGCCTTCTGTTGCGTACCAATATCACCAAAGAAGAATTGAAACCACGGGTCATCCGCCCGAGGATGGCGCACCGCCTGGCTGGTGGTAATGCTAACTACCGCAGGCATGGCCGCTTGAGCGGCAGCGCTAAGGCTGCCCTCTGCCAGCGCAACGGCTGATGCCGACGATGCCCCCACACCGCCACCGGGCGCTTGCAACAATGTCACCGCGCTGCGCTGCGCCAACGCCCCTGCGCCCAGCCACTGGGGTTGCAAAGTCAGCACCACAAAATAAGCGGCCAGTAAAACAGTGACGGTTTGAGCAAAAATTAACCAATAACGTTGCATAGAGCGTGCGCCATGTCGAAAGAGAAAAAGCAGAACCCGCCATTGTGCCGCCTGTTGCGCTCGGCCAGCGGCGGCCGGTTGTGCAGAATGCACGATTGCTTTTTTTAATTGCGTCGGCGTTTATATTGGTAGGTACGCATAAAAAAAGCCCTAGAGACCTAGTGCTCAAAGCATGAGCATGTTCTCAACGCAGATGGGCTTTTTTGCACTCTCCCCTGTATTTGTATTTGCTGCTTCTAGCTTCTATAAAGGCTCGCCATGACCACTGCCCGCATTCAATCCTTCTTTGACCCGGCCACTTTCACCGTCACCCATATCGTCAGTTGCCCCCACACCCAACGTGCAGCGGTGATTGATAGCGTGCTGGACTACGACCAAAAATCTGGCCGCACCGGCCGCAGCAGCGCCGACCAAGTGATTGCCTATGTGCGCGAGCAAAACTTAACCGTGGATTGGCTGCTAGAGACCCATGCCCACGCTGACCACCTGTCTGCAGCCCCCTATCTGCGCGAGCACATCGGCGGAAAAATCGCCATTGGCAGCCATATCCGCCAAGTGCAAGAGGTGTTCAAAAAAGTCTTTAACGCCAAGGACATGAACACCGAGGGGCTGGAGTTTGACCACCTGTTTGAAGACGGCGAGCATTTCCAGATTGGCCAGTTAGCCGTTGAGGTGCTGCACACCCCCGGCCACACCCCCGCCTGCCTCAGCTATGTGGTGGGAGACAAAAACCAGGCCGCGCCGCTGGATGTATTTGTGGGCGACACCCTGTTCATGCCCGACTACGGCACGGCGCGTTGCGACTTTCCAGGTGGGGATGCCGCCACGCTTTACCGCTCTATTCAAAAACTGCTGGCCTTGCCACCACAAACCCGCTTGCACCTGTGCCATGACTACCCGCCCGCAGAGCGCCAGGCGCAATGGCTCTGCACCGTAGCCGAGCAACGCGCCGGCAATATCCACGTGCGTGAGGGCAGCACCGAAGAGGCTTTCGTCGCCATGCGCACCGCCCGGGATGCCACCCTAGCCATGCCGCAATTGATACTGCCAGCCATCCAGGTCAACGTGCGTGCTGGCAAGCTGCCCCCAGCAGAGGACAATGGCGTGCGCTACCTCAAAATCCCGCTGGATTTGCTTTGATGTACCGCAATCAAGCAAGCAGCACGCAAAAAACGTGCTTACGTTCTCAAAACTCCAGATTGTCAATCAGGCGGGTGTTGCCCAAGCGGGCTGCACCCAGGGCAACTAGGGGGGCGCTGGCCAGCTCCTCAGCATTCGGGCTTTGCAGGCTGTCGCGTAGGCGCACGGTGAGGTAATCGGTCTGCCAGCCCAGGGCGTTCAAGGCTTGGCGGGTTTGCGCTTCCAGCACTTCCAAGGGCTGCTCGCCTTGGCGGGCGACCTGCGTCAGGCTTTGCAGTGCGCCAGACAGGGCTTGTGCCTGCTCCAGCTCGGCGCTGCTCAAATAGCTATTGCGCGAGCTGAGAGCCAGGCCGCCTTCAGCGCGGGCAATCTCTGCGCCCACAATCTCAATGGGCAGGGCGAACTGCTGCACCATGCGCTCAATTACCAGGCGCTGCTGGTAGTCTTTTTTGCCGAACACCGCCACGCCACCGCCTGTGCTGGCAAAGACGGCGCTAAACAGCTTCATCACCACGGTACACACGCCGGTGAAAAAGCCGGGGCGAAACTGGCCTTCCAGAATGTCGGCCAGCGCTGGGTCGGGCTGGATTTTGAAGGTTTGCGGCTGGGGGTAAAGCTCGCTTTCTTTGGGGGCGAAGACGATGTCGCAGCCCTCGGCCTCTAGCTTGGCGCAGTCGTCTTGCAGGGTGCGCGGGTAGCTGTCGAAGTCTTCGTTCGGCAGAAATTGCAGGCGGTTGACGAAGATGCTGCTCACCTGCACATCGCCCAAGGGCTTGGCCTGGCGCACCAGGGCGATATGCCCGGCGTGCAGATTGCCCATGGTGGGCACAAAGGCGGGGCGACCACGCCCGTCCAGGGCGGTGCGCAGTTGGGCAATGCTGTGTACGACTTGCATAGTAGAGGTTGGAAGTGGAGCCTAAAAAATTTCTTACCAAGCGTGCTGCTCGTTATTGGGAAAGCTGCCGTTTTTCACGGCCTCAACGTAGGCGGCCATAGCGCCTTTGACGCTGCCTGCGTCTTGCATAAAGTTACGCACAAACTTGGGCATTTTGCCCAGGTTCATGCCCAGCATGTCGTGCAGCACCAGCACTTGGCCTGCTGTGCCATTGCCTGCGCCAATACCAATGGTGTGGCAGTGGGGCAGCTCTTGCGTCAGGCTGGCGGATAGGGCGGCAGGCACCATCTCCAGCACCACCATGCTGGCTCCGGCATCTTGCAGCTCTAGGGCGTGGCGGCGCAGTTGCTGGGCGCTGGCATCGTCACGCCCTTGTACGCGGTAGCCGCCCAGGGCGTGGACGGTTTGCGGGGTCAGCCCCAGGTGGGCGCAGACGGGAATGCCGCGCTCTACCAAAAAGCGCACGGTGGGCGCTGTCCAGCCGCCGCCTTCTAGCTTCACCATGTGCGCCCCGGCTTGCATCAAGGCGGTGGCACTGCGCATGGCTTGCTCGGACGATTCTTGATAGCTGCCATAGGGCAGGTCAGCCACAATCCAGGCCGTGCCTTGGGCGCGGCGCAGGCCACGGGCAACGCTGTCGGTGTGATACACCATGGTCTCCAGCGTTACGCCCATGGTGCTGGGCAGCCCCTGGCAGACCATGCCCAGCGAGTCGCCGACCAAAATCGTCTCAACGCCTGCCGCATCGGCCACGGCGGCAAAGGTTGCGTCGTAGGCGGTAAGCATGGTGATTTTTTCCCCGGCAGAGCGCATTTGCGCCAAGCGCGGCAGGCTGATGGGGCGGCGCTGGGGCAGAGGGGAGGCAGGGGGAATCGTGCCGTAGGGTGTGCCGCTGGCAGGCTCGTTCGTAGCAGGGGTGGCGGGGGCTTGGGTCATCAGCAGGGGCTTTCAGTCAAAAAGGTGAAGGCGCGGTGGGTGGCTTGGCAGCTTGGCTTATTTTTCGCCTTTGTAGTAGCTGTGCTTGGTCATGTCGGCAATATCTACGCTCAGTTG
>JAHAYB010000503.1 GCA_018384835.1 Comamonas sp. | reverse complement strand
GCCATCGCCAGCGAGATAGAACTGGATTTGGCCTGGGAGTTTGCCCCCGAAGATGAGTTTAGCTTTGCCGATTTGGCCAAAGATTACTTTTCTGAGCAAGCCACGCTGGCGCAGCAAGCCGGTGCTTTGTTCTGTATGCACGACTCGCCGCACTACTTCCGCCGCGCAGGCAAAGGGCGCTTCAAAAAAGCCGCTGCCGAGGTCGTGCAGCAAGCCCTGGCCGCGATTGAGAAAAAACAGCAGCTCCAGGCGCAAATTGATGCCTGGTCTGCCGAGCTAGAAAATGGCCAATGCCCCGCGCCGATTGCCCAGCAACTTTACAAAATTTTGTTCAAGCCCGACAAAAACGCGCCTGAATACAAAGCCGTGGTGCAAGCCAGCCGCAACGCCCAGCAAGCACCGCTAGCGCTGTTGCAAGCGGCGGGGGCGATTACCTCACCCTACCAGTTCCACTGGCAGCGCTTTTTGCTCGACCACTTCCCCAAGGGCACAGACTTCCCAGCGCAACTGCCCAGCCCGCCCGCGCTGGATGAATCCACACTGCCCCTGGCTGAGGTGCAAGCCTATTCCATTGACGACTCGCAAACTACCGAGATTGACGACGCGCTCTCCGTCACCGGCCTGGGTAGCGGGCAAGTCACCGTCGGCATCCACATTGCCGCCCCTGGGCTGGCGCTGGAGCCGGGCGGGGCACTGGACAAGCTGGGGCGCGACCGCCTCTCCACCGTCTATATGCCGGGCTACAAAATCACCATGCTGCCGCAAGCAGTGGTGCAGGCTTACACCCTGGATGCTGGCCGCGCCAGCCCGGCAGTGTCGCTGTACGTGCGCTATGACGAAGCCAGCCTGGAAGTGCTGCACAAAGAAACCCGCCTAGAGCGCGTGCCCGTAGCGCACAACCTGCGCCACGACCAGCTAGACCACATCGTCACCGCCCCATGGCTGGCCGACCCCAGCCTGGAAGTAGAAAACACCCCCGCCGAAGTGACCGCCCTGCGTGGTGAATTAGCATTTTTGCACCGCCTGGCGCAGCACCTCAAAGCCCAGCGCGAAGTGGTGCGCGGCAAGCCCGAAAACTTCACCCGCCCGGACTACAGCTTCCGCCTAGAAGGCCATGACGGCAGCCTGCCCGACGGCAGCGAAACCGTGGTCATTACCACCCGCAAGCGCGGCGCACCGCTAGACCTCATCGTGGCTGAGGCGGCCATTGTGGCTAACAGCAGTTGGGGGCAATTGCTGGCCGATTCGGGCGTGCCCGGCATCTACCGCAGCCAGCACAGCATGGCTCCGGGGGTCAAGGTGCGCATGTCCACCAAGGCGCTGCCCCATGCCGGTATTGGCGTGCCGTGCTACGCCTGGGCCACCTCGCCGCTGCGCCGCTATGTGGATTTGGTCAACCAGTGGCAAGTCATTGCCTGCGCCCGCCACGGTGCAACGGCGGCGCTGGTCGCACCCTTCAAGCCCAAGGATGCCGAGCTATTTGCCATCATCAGCAGCTTTGAAGCCACTTACAGCGCCTACAACGGCTACCAGTCCAGCATGGAGCGCTTCTGGACGCTGCGCTACCTAGAGCAAAACGCCATCACCGAGCTAGAGGCCGCCATCATCCGCGACGACAGTTTTAGCGGCACGGGCGTAGCCTTGGTACGCGCTGACACCCTGCCGCTGGTCATGGAAGTTATGGGCGCACAAGGCATGAAGCGCGGTGCGCGGGTGCGCGTCAAGCTAGGGCAGGTGGATGCGATTGGGCTGGATGTGAACGGCACCATTGTTGAGCGCCTGGACGACCCGCTAGATAGCAGCGACGATGCCCCCCTAGACGATGACAACGGCGAAGAAGACAGCAACGCTGGCCGCCTGGCCATTGCCGTTGATGTCAACGAAGCTGACAGCACCGATAATCCCACCCCGTGACTATGTTTGCCGCGCTTCGCCGCACCTCCCCTCTTCATCTGGCCCTGGCTTTTTCTGCCATCGCGCATGCTGCCTTGCTGGCAGTGCACTTTGTGCCCCCTGAGCGCGTGCAGCGGGTATTCAAAGACACACCGCTGGAAGTCATCCTGGTCAACACCCAAAGCCAGGAGGCGCCTGAC
>JAHAYB010000487.1 GCA_018384835.1 Comamonas sp. | reverse complement strand
ATTACGACGTAGGCATTGCCGAGCAACACGCCGTCACCTTTGCCGCCGGTATGGCTTGCGAAGGGGTGAAGCCGGTGGTGGCGATTTATTCCACCTTCTTGCAGCGTGCCTATGACCAGTTGATTCACGATGTCGCCTTGCAAAACCTGCCCATGGTGTTGGCTTTAGACCGCGCTGGCCTGGTGGGCGCAGATGGGGCCACCCATGCGGGCGCTTATGACATCGCCTTTGTCCGCGCCATACCCAATATGAGCATGGCCTGCCCCGCCGATGAGCGCGAATGCCGCCAGCTTTTGACCACCGCCCATGAGCAAAATCACCCCGTTTGTGTGCGCTACCCCCGTGGGGCAGGTGCGGGTGTGGAGCCTTTGCCTGACCTGAGCAGCCTCCCCTTTGGCAAGGGGGAGGTGCGCCGCCAGGGGCAGAAAATTGCTATTTTGGCCTTTGGCACTTTGCTCTACCCGGCGCTGGAGGCGGCAGAAAAGCTCAACGCCAGCGTAGCCAATATGCGCTGGGCTAAACCCCTGGATACCGCCCTGCTGCTAGAGCTGGCCGCCAGCCACGATGCCTTGGTGACGGTGGAAGAGGGCTGCATCATGGGCGGCGCAGGCAGTGCCGTGGCTGAGGCACTGGCGCAAGCTGGTATCACCAAGCCCCTGCTGCACCTGGGGCTGCCCGATCAATTCATCGAGCATGGCGACCCAGCCAAGCTGCTTGCCTTGCAAGGGCTGGATGCGGCGGGCATAGAACGCAGCATTGTCCAGCGTTTTAGCCAAGCCTAGCCCCTATCAGGCTGTGTAATACTGCGCAGCTTGTGTATTTAACGGATTTTTTCTACCCAAGGAGTTACTAATGGATCGTCGTTCCATGATGAAAAAAGCTGGCCTAGCCGGCATTTTGGCCGCTGCCGCTGCCCCTGCTGTACATGCCCAGCAGGCCGTGCGCTGGCGCTTGGCCGCGAGCTTTCCCAAATCGCTAGACACCATTTTTGGCAGTGGCGAAAAATTTGCTGCCACGTTGAAAGCCATCTCTGGCGGCAAGTTTGAAGTCTCGGTACACGCCGCTGGCGAGCTGATGCCTGCCTTTGGCGTGGTCGATGGCATTGAAAACGGCACGGTCGAAATGGCCTTAACCGCCCCTTACTATTTCACCGGTAAAGACCACTGCTTTGCCTTTGGCTGCGCTGTGCCCTTTGGCCTGACCGCTGGCCAAATGGACGCTTGGATGGAGCACGGCGGTGGCCGCCCGTTGATGGACGATTTCTACGCCCAATACAACATCCGCAGCCAAAGCGCGGGCAACACTGGCACGCAAATGGGCGGTTGGTACCGCAAGGAAATCAAGTCGATTGACGACCTCAAGGGCTTGAAAATGCGCCTAGGCGGCGGCCTGTTTGGCGATGCCATGGCCAAGCTGGGCGTGGTCTCGCAAAACATGCCCGTGGGCGAGGTTTATCAGGCGCTAGAAAAAGGCACGCTGGACGCTGTGGAGTTCGTTGGCCCCTACGACGACCTGAAACTGGGCTTCAACAAGGTTGCCCCCTACTACTACTACCCCGGCTGGTGGGAAGGTGGCGCGGAGCTGGAGTTCTTCATCAACACCAAAGCGTATGCCGCTCTGCCCAAGGAGTACCAGGCGATGGTGGATGTTGCCTGCCAAGTAGCCGCCCGCGACATGACTGCCAAGTACAACGCCAACAACCCCATTGCTCTGAAAAAACTGGTGGCCGAGGGCACGAAGCTACGCGCCTTCCCCAAAGACTTTATGGACGCGGGCTACAAAGCCTCCATGGAAGCCTTCGCCGAGCAAGAGGCCAAAAACCCCACTTTCAAGAAAATCCACCAGCACATGCGCAGCTTCCAGCGTGACCAGTTGCTGTGGGACCGCCACTCGGAATTCCGCTACAACAGCTATATGCACTCCATCAAAATCTAAGGGTGCAAACGGCTAGCTAGCCATGCCCGCCTGCTGAGGCGGGCTTTTTTTTGCCGACGGTTTTAGACAGTTTTAGGGCGGTTTTAAGTCTCTGCCCACATCCGCAGCAGGTTATGGTAATGGCCGCTTAGGCTGAGGGTTTGGGCAGATTCTCCATATTGGGCGCGTAGGCTGATGATGGCTTGGTCCATTTCAAATAGCAGGGTGCGCTTGGCATCGTCACGCACCATGCTTTGCGTCCAGAAAAAAGAGCATACGCGCTCACCGCGTGTTACTGGCTCCACCCGGTGCAGGCTGGTGGAGGGGTACAAAATCAAATCCCCGGCGGGTAGCTTGACTTCGTGCTCGCCGTAGGTGTCCACCACCACCAGCTCGCCGCCTTCGTAGTCCTCGGGGTCGCACAGGAACAGGGTGCTAGAGACATCGGTACGCAGCCACAGCGGCGAATCTGGCACGCGGCGCATAGAGCCATCGACATGCAGGCCATAGGTTTCGTTGCCCGCTGCGCCATAGCGGTTGAACAATGGCGGCATGGTACGCGCAGGCAGCGCGGCGCTAAAAAACAGCCCACTGGCAGCCAGCGCCTGCTCGATGATGCGCCCTTGCTCCAGCGCCACGGGGGAGTTTTCTGGCAGTTGGCGGTTGCGCTTGACCAGCCTCCCTAGGTTGCCTGCGGTGATGCGCCCGTCTGTCCAATCGGCGGCATCAATAGCGGTGCGCATGGCGGTCACTTGCTCACGGGTCAAGATGTTGGGGATATGCAGCAGCATAGAAAGTCCTTTACAGAAAAACCCCGCTACTTGCGCGGCGGGGTTGATGGGGATGGGGGGTGCTTAGTGCTTAGTGCTTAGAACCTAAAGTTAGCCGTCACCCGCGCCGAGCGCTCTAAGCCAGGGGTGTAGCGAAAGCCCAGTTTGTTCATAGAACCCATGTACTTCTTGTTGAACAGGTTAAAGACGTTGAGCTGTACATCCAAGTTTTTATTCACCTTGTAAGACAGCATGGCATCAGCCACCCAGTACGAAGGAATCACGCTAGGCGTGGTGGCACTTTTCACTTCGCGCTTGACGCTGCCGGTGTAGCGTGCGCCGCCGCCAATGGTCAGCCCCATGGGGGTGTTGTAAGTGGACCATAGGGAGAAGGCGCTTTTCGGTGCATGGGGCAGGCTGTCGGAGCCGTCTTCGGTCATTGCCGCGCCTTTGGCAATTTTGGATTTTTGCAGGGTGTAGGCGGCAATCACGTTCCAGTCTTTGGTGATTTGGCCGGTGGCCGATAGCTCAATTCCTTGCACCCGTTTTTTGCCGCTTTGGGTAATGGTGCCGTCGTCTTCGGTGTACACCTCGTTGGTCACTTCGGTGCGAAAGAGTGCGCCCGCCAGCATCAGGCGTTGCTCCATCAGCTCCCACTTGCTACCCAGCTCCAGGGTTTTGGATTTTTGGGGTTCCATATTGGGGCTGTTGGCATTGTTGTCAGCGCTGGACAGCGAGTAAGCACCAAAGCCCGCTGTACCGCCGGGGGGCAGTTGCGATACCGCATAGTTAGCGTACACATTGCCATTGGGAGCCAGCTTGTACAGTGCGCCCAGTTTGTAGGTCAGCAGGTTGCCGCTGTCTTCCAACTGGGTGTTGCTGGTGGCAGTGCTGGAGCTGTACTTGGTTTTGTAGTGGTCGTAGCGCAAACCGGCGTTTACTTGCCACTGTTCGTTGAGCTTGAGGGTGTCAAACGCATACAACGCGGCGGTGTTGGTCTTCCACTTGCCGTTGTAGCCGCTGCGGGTCACGCTCTGGCCGCTGTGGGTTAGCTCAGGGTGGTAGAGGTTCAGGCCGTCGATGGTGCCGGTGCGGGTTAAGCCGTAGTTGGTCTGCTCTTCGTGGGTGAACTCTAGCCCGGCGCTCAGGCTGTGCTGCACACCGCCGGTGTTGAACTGGGTGGTCAGATTGGTTTGGTTGGTGATGATTTTGTTATCCAACTGCTTGGCTGCGCCCAGGCGCGAAATAGTCCAGTTGTTGGGGTCAGCGTCAGTGGAGGTAATACCACCTGCGGTCAAGGCCAAGTAATCGTCCTTATTGCGCCCCCAGCGGGTGGTGTTGCGCAGTGTGGTATCGGCATCGAGGTCATGCTCAATGCGCATGGTGAGCATGGTGGCGGTGGAGTTGTCGTGCGCGTCAGTGCTGCCGTAGTAGTTGCTGCTATCGACTTTCGAGGCGGTATTGCGCTCTTCGTTAGTACCGGCGTGGCCTGCCCAGCCAATCAGTGGCACACCGCTTTCAGGGGTGTTGGTTTGTTTGACGTGCAGCACATCCAGGAAGGCGCGGGTGCTGGTTCCCAACCCCAAGCCTAAAGAGGTGGCAATACCCCAGCGGTCGTTTTTGACCTCATCGCGGCCAGCGACACCGGCATCTTGGCCCATCACGTTCAAGCGAAGGGCGACGGTATCGCCTAGCTTGCGGTTGAGGTCTGCGGTGGCGCGTTTGTATTTGCCACTACCCAAGCCCACACCACCTGAGAAACTATCTTTTAGATTGGCTTGCTTGGTCACTAGGTTGATAGAGCCAGAAGGGGAGCTGCGCCCATAGTCTGTGCCTGCTGCGCCCTTGGTGATTTCTAGTGATTCGATGTTGAACATCTCGCGCGAGATAGTGCCCAAATCGCGCACACCGTCCACATAAATGCTGTTGGACGTATCAAAGCCGCGCATGTAGATGGCATCGCCCATGGTGGGGCCACCATTGCCCTCGCCGGCGTTGAAAGTGCCTGTGCCGGGGACGTTGCGCAGGGCTTCGGTCAGAGTGGTGACGCTTTGGTCTTTGAGCACCTGCTCGTTAATCACCTGGATGGTTTGCGTGGTTTCGGCCAGCGGGGCGGTGTACTTCGGGGAGGTGGGTTGTGCGGGGGTGTAGCCAAACTCTTGGGTTCCTTGCACGGTGACCTCTTGCAAGGTAACGGTGGCAGCAGTGGCAGCAGTGGCAGCAGTTTGTGCCTGGGCAGTAGGCAAGCCCAAGGAGGCGAGGGCAGCTGCGGCAATCCAACCTGCTGAAGAATGCTTACGGCTTTTGATATGAGGGGAGGATTTGGACATAACCAAAGAAGCTAAAAGTTGTAAAAGTGAGAGGTGAAAACCGTCGTACCGGCGCGGCGGAGTTTGCTCTCAAATGAGAATCGTTATCTTTACAAGAATCAAATTTATTGCTTTTAAGCAACTCCGCCTTGCCCACCGTTTGCTCTTGAAACCTCCCCCAGCAGTCCTATATACCTCTGCGTTGCCGGGGTTTTACCGGCGTATTTTTTGGTAGTTTTTTTGGTGATTTTTCTATGAGCACACAAACCCATTCCTTCCAGGCAGAAGTTGCACAGCTACTGCACTTAGTCACCCATTCGCTGTATTCCAACTCCGAGATTTTCCTGCGCGAGCTGGTCTCTAACGCCTCGGACGCTTGCGACAAGCTGCGCTTTGAGGCGCTGAACAACGCCAGCCTGTATGGCGAGCAGCCCAATCTGGAAGTACGCATCCACTTTGACAAAGATGCCAAAACGCTGACCATCACCGACACCGGTATCGGCATGAGCCAGCAAGAAGCCATCGACCACCTGGGCACGATTGCCAAGAGCGGCACCAAGGCGTTTATGGACCAACTCTCTGGCGACCAGAAGCAAGACTCGCAACTGATTGGCCAGTTTGGCGTGGGCTTTTATTCCGGCTTTATCGTGGCCGACAAAATCGTGGTGGACAGCCGCCGCGCTGGCCTGGCCGAAGGCGAGGCGGTGCGCTGGAGCAGTGGCGGCACGGGCGATTTTGAGGTGCAAGCCATCACCCGTGCAGAGCGCGGCACCAGCATCACCTTGCACCTGCGTGAAGAGCACAGCGAGTTTCTCAACGCCTGGAAGCTCAAGCAACTGATTGCCAAATACTCTGACCACATCAGCCTGCCCATCCTCATGGAAAAAGAGGAATGGAAAGACAGCGAAAAAGAGGGCGAACCCGGCAGCATGGTGAAAACCGGCGAGTGGGAAACGGTCAACAAAGCCAGTGCCCTGTGGACACGCGCCAAAAAAGACGTGAGCGATGAGCAGTACAAAGAGTTCTACAAAGCCATCAGCAACGACTACGAAGACCCCCTGGCCTGGAGCCACAACCGCGTAGAGGGCAACAGCGAATACACCCAGCTGCTCTACATCCCCGCCAAAGCGCCGTTTGACCTGTACCAGCGCGACAAGCACGCGGGCGTAAAGCTCTACGTCAAGCGCGTGTTCATCATGGACGATGCCGATAGCCTGCTGCCCCAGTACCTGCGCTTTGTCAAAGGCGTGATTGACTCGGCAGACCTGCCGCTGAACGTCAGCCGCGAGTTGCTGCAAGAATCGCGTGACGTGCGCCTGATTCGTGAAGGCTCAGTCAAGCGCGTACTCTCCATGCTGGAAGACCTGGCACGCCATGACAAGCACGAAGCCAGCGCCAATGCTGAAGCTGATGCCGATGCCGAAACCGTTACCGACGTAGTTAGCGACGAAGACAAAGCCAAGGAAGGCAAATACACCCAGTTCTACGCCCAGTTTGGCGCGGTGCTCAAAGAAGGCTTGGGCGAAGACATGGGCAACAAAGAGCGTATTGCCAAGCTGCTGCGCTTTGCCTCCACCAGCAGCGACACACCCAGCGTTAGCCTGGCCGACTACAAAGCCCGCATGAAAGAAGGGCAAGAGGCGATTTACTACATCACCGCCGACACCCTGGCCGCTGCCAAAAACAGCCCACAGTTGGAAGTCTTCAAGAAAAAAGGCATTGAAGTGCTCTTGATGACCGACCGCATCGACGAATGGGCGCTGAACTACCTCTCCCACTTTGACGAAACGCCTCTGCAATCCGTCGCCAAAGGCGCTGTTGACCTCAGCACCCTGCAAGACGAAGAAGAAAAGAAAGCCGCCGAAGAAGCTGCCGAAGCCTTCAAGCCCATGCTGGAGAAGCTCAAAGAAGCGCTCAAAGACAAGGCCGAAGACGTACGCGCCACCAGCCGCCTGGTCGATTCCCCCGCCTGCTTGGTGGTGGCCAGTGACGATATGAGTATGCAGTTGATGCGTATGCTCAAACAGGCTGGCCAGCCCGTGCCTGACAGCAAGCCCGTGCTGGAAGTCAACCCCGAGCACCCCTTGGTCAAAAAACTCGATACCAGCGCCAACTTTGACGATTTGGCGCACATCCTGTTTGACCAGGCGCTGCTGGCCGAAGGCGGGCTGCTGGAAGACCCCGTGGCCTACGTCAAGCGTGTGAACGCGCTGCTGGCTTAAAACAGCAAGAGGGCGATAAAAGGCGATGGCGCTTTTTTAGCGCCACGCCGCCCAAAATGCCCAAACATTCAAAACGCACCCAAAAAAGGGGCGGATACCGCTCTTTAGCATGGTATCTCAATCAATTAAAATTCTGGATTGATACTTAAAGCTAACATAGCCGATAGTTGACAAAGCTGCCGACCTGAATCCCGCTGTAAATTATTGAATGTATTTTGCACAATTTGCAAATCGCGCTTAGTTGTAGGCGTTTTTTCGATAATTCCGGCAGCGACTAAACGCGCTACTACATCACTGGTTAAAAAGAACGTATCTTTACCAGCAAGGCGTAAAAACCCAGGCGCGGAACGTCCACCCAAACGAGCACCGCGCTTGCCCAATAAATCCCATAAGCCAATGATATTACTAATTGGCCAGTTGGCGATAAATTCACCGAAACTGCATTGGTATTCTTTTTCAATATCTATAATAAATTGGGCATTCTTTGGAATGGTTTCCAGTTTGGCGCGGTGTCGAATAATCCGTTTATTAGCTAAATGTGCTTGGATAGGACTTACGCAAACTATAAATTAATAGGACTTACGCAAACTATAAATTAATAGACAAATATAATGAAATTTGAGATAATTAAAGAATTATCTTTCAAGTCGAGGTTTTT
>JAHAYB010000486.1 GCA_018384835.1 Comamonas sp. | reverse complement strand
GCAATCAGGCCACCTACGGCGTTGACGTCGGTAATGGCGTGCAGCTCTGGTAAATCCAGCGCGGTAATCTGTGCGCCAGCGCGTTGCAAAATGCCTAGGCTGCGCTCAAAAGCATGTGCTACGGCGGGTTCCAAATCATCAAGCATCCACTGCTGGGGCACGGCTAAGCGCCAAGCTGAGAGTGGCGCACTGCTGCGGGTGATACGGCGCTGGCTTAATACCTCATGCGCTAGCACGGCATCGCGCACGCTGCGGGTAATAGCGCAAGCGGTATCTAGGCTGGTAGAGAGGGGAACGGTTCCTTTGGTCGGCACTAGACCTGTGGTGGATTTAAAGCCTACCAAGCCATTCAAGGCCGCTGGAATGCGAATAGAGCCGCCCGTGTCTGAACCTAGCCCTATCCAAGCGCTGCCGCTGGCGACCGACACGCCCGCCCCAGAGGATGAACCGCCAGGCACATAGCGCCCGCCCAAGTCATGCCCCCACAAGCCATCTAGCCCGGCTGGGGTGGGGTCATGGGGGTTGGTGCCCACGCCGGAGAAGGCGAACTCCACCATGTGGCTCTGCCCCACGATGCTCGCCCCGGCAGCGCGTAGGCGGGCAACGGCAGGGGCATCTGCCGTGGCGGCGGGCTGGCTGCGCAAGACGGCAGAGCCTGCGTGCGTGACCCAGCCTTGCACATCAAACAAGGCTTTGACCGAGACGGCAGCCCCTGTGAGGGGGTGCAGGTGGGGGACGTGGTGGGGGGCGTGGTGCGAGGCGCTCTCGGGAGCAAACAAGGTATAGGCGTTGGCATTGGCCGCTTGGCCGCTGGCCTGAAGGCTGGCCGCCAGAGCTTGCTGGGGACTGAGCTGGCCGCTAGCCAAAGCGCCGCGCAGGGCAGTAAAGTCAAAGTACATAGTGTGTTGGTATTTGCTGGGTATGTGCTAAAATCAGCGGGCTTTGCGTTTGGCGCTTATTGCTCGCTCTGTTTCACAGAAAGCGAGTAAGCGCAAGAGGGTTTACCCTGGCGCTAAAGTTTTTTAATAGCAAACCAGTTCCCTGAAGGTGTTGCTGGCAGGCTTAGCGCTTACGCCACAAAATCGAACTGGATTTTAGACCCAACCTTTTGGAGTAAAAACATGTCCGTCACCATGCGTGAAATGCTGGAGGCCGGTGTCCACTTTGGCCACCAAACCCGTTTCTGGGACCCTAAGATGGCTCCCTACATCTTTGGTCAGCGCAACAAAATCCACATCATTAACTTGGAAAAAACGCTGCCCCTGTTTCAGGACGCACAAAAATTTGCCAAGCAACTGGCCGCTAAAGGTGGCACGATTTTGATGGTAGGCACCAAGCGCCAAGCCCGTGACTTTGTGGTGCAAGAAGCGCAACGCGCAGGCGTGCCCTTTGTGAACCAGCGCTGGTTGGGCGGCATGTTGACCAACTTCAAAACGGTCAAAACCTCGATCAAGCGCCTCAAAGACATGAAGGCCCAGCAAGAAGCAGGGCTGGAAGCCATGAGCAAAAAAGAACAGCTCATGTTCAGCCGCGAGCTAGCCAAGCTGGAGCGCGATATTGGCGGCATTCAAGACATGGCAGCTCTGCCTGATGCCATTTTTGTGATTGACGTGGGCTTCCACAAAATCGCTGTGACCGAAGCCAAGAAGCTGGGTATCCCCCTGATTGGCGTGGTCGATACCAACCACAACCCCGCTGGCATTGACTACGTGATTCCCGGCAACGATGACTCGGCCAAGGCCGTGGCGCTGTATGCCCGTGGCATTGCCGATGCCATCTTGGAAGGCCGCGAAGCCCGCTTGAACGAAGTGGTGCAAGCCGTCTCTGACGCTGAAGGCGACGACGAGTTTGTTGAAGTGCAGGAAGCCTCTGCCTAATACAGGTTAGGTGGCCGCTCTGCCCTGTATGCCCAGCGCTCATCAAGCCAGTTGCTGGGCATGTAGATAGCAAAACGGGGCTTCTAAGCCCCGTTTTTGTAGCTATTCCACATCAATCCCTGCTTGTACGCGGCTGTTGAGTGGGTAGCACATTTATATATTTTTGAATCGAATCTGGAGGAATACACAATGGCTGCAATTACCGCAAGCATGGTAGGTGAACTACGCGCAAAGACCGACGCGCCCATGATGGAGTGCAAAAAAGCCCTGACCGAAGCCGGCGGCGACATGGCTAAAGCCGAAGAGCTGCTGCGTGTCAAGCTAGGCACCAAAGCCGGTAAGGCTGCTGCACGTATCACCGCTGAAGGCGTGGTGGCTTGCTATGTGGACGGTGGCGTGGGCGCTTTGATGGAAGTCAACAGCGAAACCGACTTCGTTTCCAAGAACGACAGCTTTATCGCCATGGCCAAGGCTGCTGCCGAGCTGGTTGCCAAAAACAACCCTGCCGATATCGAAGCCCTGGGCGCTCTGGCCTACGAACAAGACGGCTTTGGCCCTACGCTGGAAGACGTGCGCAAAGGCTTGATTGGCAAAATTGGCGAGAACATGTCTTTCCGCCGCTTCAAGCGTTTTGCTAGCGCCAACTTGGCCTCCTACCTGCACGGCACCCGCATTGGCGTAGTGGTCGAGTACGAAGGCGACGCGGTTGCCGCTAAAGACGTAGCCATGCACGTGGCCGCCATGCAGCCCAAAGCCCTGACCGGCGCTGAAGTGCCTGCCGAGCTGATTGAGCAAGAGCGCTCCGTAGCCGCTGCCAAGGCCGCTGAATCGGGCAAGCCTGCTGAAATCGTCACCAAAATGGTGGAAGGCGCTATCAACAAATACCTCAAAGACGTGTCTTTGGTGGACCAAGTATTTGTGAAAGCCGAAGACGGCAAGCAAACCGTGGGCGCAATGCTCAAAGCCAAGAACACCACTGTTACCGGCTTTACCCTGTATGTAGTGGGCGAAGGCATCGAGAAAAAAGCCGACGACTTCGCCGCTGAAGTGGCCGCCCAAGTGGCCGCCGCCAAAGGCGCTTAAACGCGCCCTAAAACATTCGATTGTTGTTGATTGTTGTTCTAGCCCCACCGGCTTGTTGCCCCCGTACCAGGAGTTTTATTTATGACCGCCCCCGCCGCCACTGCCCATACGCCTGAGCGTATTTTGCTCAAGCTCTCAGGTGAAGCCCTGATGGGTGAGGATGCTTACGGCATTAACCTTGCCACGCTAGAGCGCATGGTTGCGGAGGTGGCTGGTGTCGTGCGCACCGGTGTACAAGTGGCAATTGTGATTGGTGGGGGCAACATCTTTCGTGGTATGGCGGGCAGCGCTGCCGGTATGGACAGAGCCACCGCTGACTACATGGGAATGCTGGCCACGGTCATGAACTCTTTGGCGCTAGCTGATGCGATGGATAAGCAAGGGGTCACAGCACGGGTGATGTCAGGCATTGACATCCAGCAGGTGGTTGAGCCTTACGTGCGCCCCAAAGCCCTGCAATACTTGGAAGAGGGCAAAGTGGTCATTTTTGCCGCTGGCACGGGCAACCCCTTCTTCACGACCGATACAGCGGCGGCTTTGCGCGGTGCGGAAATTGGCGCACAAGTGGTCTTTAAGGCCACCAAAGTCGATGGTGTCTATACCGCCGACCCGCATAAAGACCCCACAGCTACGCGCTACACCCAGTTGTCCTTTGATGAGGCCATCAGCCGCAACCTAGGCATCATGGATGCCACAGCGTTTGCCCTATGCCGCGACCAAAAGTTGCCGATTCGTGTGTTCTCCATCTTTAAGCCCGGAGCGCTACTACGCGCAGTGCGTGGCGAAGATGAGGGCACTTTGGTGTCTGTATCTGTATCCGCTTGAACGACTGTTACTGAGACATACACGCTGGCCTTCCCCCTTGTGCAAGCAATTGGGAAGGCCATTTGTTTTCAAAAGTTGAAAGGTAAGCCTTATGACTATCGCTGAAATCAAGAAAAATGCTGAATCCAAAATGGGTCAGTCCATCGAGGCGCTGAAAAACCAGCTTTCGCGCATTCGCACTGGCCGCGCCAGCACCCAGTTGATGGATACCATCCACGTGGACTATTACGGCTCTATGGTTCCGCTGTCGCAGGTGGCCAACGTCTCTTTGCTGGATGCGCGTACCATCAGCGTGCAGCCCTGGGAGAAGAATATGGCAGCCAAGGTGGAAAAGGCCATTCGCGAAAGCGACCTGGGCTTGAACCCCGCCAGCCTGGGTGATTTGATTCGCGTGCCCATGCCCCCCATGAGCGAAGAGCGCCGCAAGGAAATGACCAAGCTGGCGCGTAACGAGGGCGAAAACGCCAAAGTCGCCGTGCGCAACCTGCGCCGCGATGCCAACGAGGGCGTGAAAAAACTGGTCAAAGACAAAGAAGCCTCCGAGGACGACCAAAAACGCGCCGAGGCCGACATTCAAAAAGTCACTGACAAACATATTGCTGAAATCGACACCCTGGTGGCTGCCAAAGAGCAGGACATCATGCAGGTTTAAGAACGCGCTTGCGTTCTAAGCCGCTGGCGGCCTCTTTCGTGGAGGCTATGCGGTGTTGATTCCCCCTGTTTTTTCTTATTTTTGCGCCTGTTTTGTCCACTTCTGAAGCCTCTTCCCTGCCCCGGCATATCGCCATCGTGATGGATGGCAACGGCCGCTGGGCCAAAAAGCGCCTGTTGCCGCGCTTGGCAGGTCATAAAAAAGGGGTGGATGCCCTGCGCCGCTGTGTACACCTGTGCATAGAGCGCAGCATTCCCGTGTTAACGGTGTTCGCCTTTTCTTCGGAAAACTGGAATCGCCCGCAGGAAGAGGTTTCCGGCCTGTTCGAGCTACTCGCCTTGGCGCTATCGCGTGAAGTGCCAGAAATGGCGCGGCAAGGCGTGCGCCTGCATTTTGTGGGCGAGCGCAGCAGCTTGAGCGAGCGGGTACAAACCGGCTTTGCCCAGGCCGAGCAAAACACAGCGGCCAATCAGCGCCTGCAACTCAATATCTGCTTTAACTACGGCGGGCGTTGGGATATGGCGCAGGCGGCGGCCAAGGTAGCGGCCAGCGGCCAGCCCCTGACAGAGGCCAATATCAGCGCCGCCCTGGCCTTGGCGCATGTGCCAGACCCCGATTTGCTGATACGCACGGGCGCAGAGCTGCGCCTGAGTAACTTCTTGCTGTGGCAGGCGGCTTATAGCGAGTTGGTGTTCAGCCCGACGCTGTGGCCTGATTTTGATGCGGCAGACTTGGATAGCGCTATTACCGCCTTTGCCCAGCGCGAACGCCGTTTTGGGCAGACCTCCGCGCAAGTCTGCGCCCAAGCCTCGGCCTCAGCGTTGCCCCAAGTGGCGCAGAAAAGGTAATAAGGGAATCGCTTATGTTGAAGCAGCGCGTCATCACCGCTGTGGTGTTGCTGGCTATCTTGCTGCCCGCTTTGCTGGCGGATAACCCCGTGTTTTTTCATGCCATTGTGCTGCTGATGGTGGCCGCCGGTGCGTGGGAATGGGGGCGTTTGAATGGCCTAGGCACAGTAGCTGCCCTGGGCAGTGGCGCACTGGGCTTGGCCGCTGGCCTGCTGACCTACTTTATGGGCGGCTTGCAAGCCGATTGCAAACTGCTGTGGCTGGTGGCTGGCTTGGCTTGGGTGGTAGCGGGTGTCGTCCTGCTGCGCCTGGGGGTGGCGGG
>JAHAYB010000477.1 GCA_018384835.1 Comamonas sp. | reverse complement strand
CCCATATTGAAGACACCGGCAAGCTGTGCGTCTGGGATTTGCAGGTCTCCGGCCTCACCGCATAGCTGCATGGCGGCTATAGCGTGCATGGATACGCCTGTGGCTCCAATGGGGTGGCCTTTGGCTTTCAACCCTCCAGAGGCGTTGACAGGCAATCGCCCGTCACGCAGGACGATGCCCTCATCAATGGCGCGTCGCCCTTGCCCGGTTGGAGCCAGCCCCATCGCCTCGTAGGAGAGCAGCTCGGCAATGGTGAAACAGTCGTGTACTTCGGCCAAGTGCAGGTCAGAGACGGTGCAGCCCGCTTGGGACAAGGCTTGCTGCCAGGCGCGGTGCGGCCCTTCAAAATCGACAAGATTGCGCTGCTTCAGTGGCAAGAGGTCGTTGACCTGCGCTCGGGCACGAAAGCCTACTGCGCGTGCAAAGTCTTTGGCCACCTCGTCACTGGCCAGCACCAAGGCCGCAGCACCGTCCGAAACGAGGGAGCAATCGGTTTTGCGTAAGGGGGCGGCAATCAGTGGGTTTTTGTCCGAGATGGTGTTGCAAAACTCAAAGCCCAAGTCTCGGCGCATATGTGCCCAAGGGTTGGCAACGCCATTGGCGTGGTTTTTGGCGGCAATCTTGGCCAGGGTCGGTGATTGGTCGCCGTATTGCTGGAAATAAGCACTGGCCACTTGCGCAAAAATGCCGGGAAAGCCGCCGGGAGGGGTTCCCGCTTCACCCGAGTAGGCACATTGGCCAAGAATGCGCGTAACTTCATCACCGCTGACGGCAGTCATTTTTTCAGCCCCAATGACCAGAGCAATACGAGCACGGCCTGCCTCAATGGCATCGCAGGCGGCATAGAGCGCCGCAGAGCCAGAAGCGCAGGCATTTTCCAGGCGAGTAGCTGGCTTCCAGCGCAGCCCAGCATCGGCCTGAAGCGCCAGAGAGGAAGCAAAAATATCGGGTGTGAATCCGCCATTGAGGTTGCCTAGCCAAACACCATCCACCGCGCTCCCACTTAGCCCCGCATGGCTTAGGGCTTGGCTGGCAGCATTAACGATGAGGTCTTCCAGACTGAGTTTGTCCAGACGACCAAATGGGAGGTGAGACCAACCAACGATAGATACACTCATCACTTTTCCTTGAAAAAACACATTGACGTTGAAGGCGTAAATGCTGCCGCAATCGTGCTGGAAGTGATAGATGTGTAAATACGCTAGGGTTTGCATAGAAAGGGGAGGCCATGAGCACAGCCATGCTGCCCGCAAGAGTGCAGGAAGACTTGCTTTTAGCTTTTGACTGGGCACCAGTGGGCTTGCTGGTATCGCGCCAGCGCATTGTGCAGTCGTGTAACCGTGCATTTGGGTTGATGTTTGGTTACAGCCCGGGGGCGCTGGAAGGTCAGTCGCTAGCCTGCCTCTACCCCTCACAGGAAGAGTTCACACATACTGGCGACCGGGCATTGCAAGCCATGCAAAAGAGGGCGCAGTATGCCGATGAACGCATCATGCGACGTGCAGATGGCAGCTTGTTCTGGTGCCAGGTATCGGGGCAGGCACTGGAAAGAAGTGACCCTTTCAGTGCTGCCGTCTGGACATTCCAGGATTTATCTGAAACACGCCCAGTCACAGCCCGTTTGACGCAGCGTGAGCGTGAGATTGCCCAGTTCTTAGTGCTGGGCAAAAGTAGCAAGGAGATTGCCAAGCTATTGGGGATTGGTCATCGCACGGTGGAAGCCCACCGCGCCAGGTTGATGCGCAAGTTTGGAGTGACTTCTTCATATGCCCTGGTAGCTCGGTTGGTGGGCTTATAGGTGGGTAGAGCGCAGCTTCTGGATTTTTACGCGCAAAGGGCGCTCTTTGGCACCAGCGGCGCAGGCGTTTTTGGGGTATGTGCAGGAGGAGCTGGGTAAGAAAAAGTAGTTTGTGTGCCGCCGCCCGCAGCAAGTAGAGCAGTAGGCTTGGTTATTACCGCTTCTGGCCGCTAGAGTGCTTAAACTGTGGCGGCCTCCCCTGGGCTAGGTGCAGCTTGGGGGATACAGGCTTGGGTTTGTGCATGGCATAACGCTGGCATGATGTGACACTTAAACTTTTTTGAACCTGTTTAGATATGAGCCAAACTACTACTATTTCTTTGGAGCAAGCCGTTCGTGATGGTGTGAGCGAAGTGACCCGCGACCGCACACTGCAACTGCACGCTCAACAAATGGCTACCGGCAATCCGCGCCCCATTAACTTCCGTGGCGATGTGGCGGAAAAAAACAACTACGACAAGCTCAAGCCCCTGTCTAACGCGCAAGTGGCTGGCACTGTGGTGTACATCCAGGCGGAGAGCCAAAAATCCGGTACCACCGGTCACTACCAAATTCTGGCAAATCAATGGGGCTTGATGGAGGCTTTGGCCAAGCTCGATTGATGATGCTTGTCAAGGCAAGGAGGCCAAGAGTAGCTGCCCTTAACAGGCTTAGCTATTGTCGGCCTCCATTTTTTTATAGCGGTAATCTAACTGTGCTCGGGTAATGCCCAATAAATGGGCCGCTTGGCTGATATTGCCCGCAGTGTGTGCAATGGCAGCACGCACTAAAGCATCCTCTACAGTGGGCAGTTGCCCTTGTCCTTGGGCAATTGCCTGCTCGGCCCATTGGTGGGGGTTGAAGCGGGCATCATGCTCTGCCCCCGCCTCGTTGCTTGCGAGTTGGCCTGAGTGCGGGTCCAGGCCAAAGTAGCTCGGTAGGGCTAGTACATCATCGGCACTGGAGAGGTGGCGCATATCCAGCACCTCTTGCCCTTGCAGCATGATGATGGCGCGTTCCACCACGTTTTCTAGTTCGCGCACATTGCCTGGCCAGCGGTGGTGCATCAGGGCGTGCATTGCGCGTGTACTAATGCCCTGCGGGCTGCGCCCGTGGCGCTGGGCAAAGCGTTGTAGCAATACCGCCACCAGCAGGGGAATATCGCTACGGCGCTCGCGCAAGGGCGGCACGGCAATGGGAAAAACGTTGAGGCGAAAGTACAAATCCTCGCGAAATTTGCCTTGCTGCACGGCGTGCTTGAGGTTTTCGTTGGTGGCTGCTATGAGGCGTACATCGGTAATGATGGTGTGGTTGCTGCCCAAGCGCTCCATAGCACCGCTTTGCAGAACACGCAGTAGCTTGCTCTGTGCTGTCATGCTCAACGTGGCGATTTCGTCTAAGAATAAAGTGCCTTGGTGTGCCGCCTCAAACCGCCCTGGGCGCGAGTGGTTGGCTCCAGAGAACGCCCCGCGCTCTACGCCAAACAGCTCAGATTCGAGCAGTTGCTCAGGAATGGCAGCGCAATTGACCTCAATAAACTGCGCCTGTGCCCGTTGGCTGCGTTGATGAACCTCGCGTGCCAGCAGGCTTTTGCCTGAGCCGCTTTCGCCTAGTAGTAGCACCGTAGCCTGGGTGGGAGCTACGCGCTCTAGCTTGTGCTCTAACACATGAAAAGCGGTGGATGTGCCAACAAACTCCTGCCCGGCCTCTAGCTGAGGCAGGGGGTGAATGGAGCTGGCACCGGAACTGGGACTGGGACTGGAATTGTTAAGGGAAGAGGGGGTGGCCGCAGTGCTGCCTGCGTTGGGTGCGTGGCTAGCCGCCGCCGGGGGGGTGGCAGTGGCGGGGATGCCGTCGTTGTGATGGTTGCTGTGGTTGCTGCTGTTGCTGCTGTTGCTAGGGCGGTTGCTGTGGTGGTTATCTTTGGAGTGCTCAGGCAGCAGGTAGTGCAAATCTTCTTGGGCGGCATGAGGCCAGCGCTCAGCGGGCTGGGCAACAATTTTGCAGTGGCTGCTGCCGCTAGCACGGCACTGCACCTCACGCACCACAATCAGGCGGCCAGCGCAGCGGCTGAGATAGCCAGAGCAGTAGCCCACCGCACCCCAGCACACCGGCTGCTCGCCAATGCCGTGTTGGGCGATGTGGATTTCATCTTCCAAGGTGTCCTTCCAAATGGCTTCACCGTAGTAGTCATCGCTGCGCAAGTCGCCTGTGGCCAAACCCTGGCCAACATGCTCGGGCAATAAATAGCCGTATAGGGCATGGATACGCCCACCGGTATCTAGCAGCTCTTTCCAGCTTGCCTGCGGCCCCAAGGCACGGATGGCGCTTTCTGCATCACGCTGGCCAGCGGCAAAGTACAAGCGGCTCAAGAGCTGGCGTGTGGCCTCAAGCCCTAGCTGCTCTAGCAACGCCTGGCGTAGCTCGGCAAAGGTTTCGGCCTGCATGAGCACAAGGCGGCGCTCATCCATCCAGATGCGCCCCTCATCGGGGGCAAAGCGCAGGCGCATTGTTAAGTCGTGCAGTTGAGGCTGCTTCATATCCACCACCACGCCAGGAACTTCCAGGGCGGTAAAGGCAGAGAACAAAGGCGGTGTAGTCATAAGAGGGTGTTCATGAAATTATGAAGTTACAGCAACAAAGCGGCATGGTTATTCATGAAATGATGAAAATTTGAAAATCTTTACCACCGCAGAACTAGCCGCATTCCCTGTTTTGGTAGCAAAAACCTAGGGTTTTCCAGTGGATTTGGCCTACTTTTCTCAAGTTGGCATGGTTTTCGCATTAACCATGATTGTTGCTTGTGGAGTAATCATCCCCACTAGACAACAGTTTATAAGTTATTGCGAAAAAGGAGACAAGCAATGGCATCTATTGCTAACCTAGGTTATTTGGTATTGGGCGTGAGTGATTTTGACGCATGGGAGCAGTTTGCAGTTGAAACAATTGGAATGCAACTGGCTGAAAAAAATGATAACACCATGCGCTTGCGGCTGGATAACTATGCCCAGCGTATTATTCTGGAACGCCATAGTGATGACGATATGCTCGCTGCGGGCTGGGAGCTTGATACTGCTCAGGAACTAGAGGTATTTGTACAAACATTGCGTCAAAAGGGAGTGGCGGTTGATGCAGCCGATACTGATTTGACCGGCCAGCGTAAAGTAGAGCGTCTGTATCACTGCACCGACCCTAACGGCATCAGGCATGAATTTTATGTAGGAGCACAGCGTGCCAATATGGGAGATGCTTTCCGCTCGAAAAAACTCAAAGGTCAGTTCTCCACAGGCCGCTTGGGTATGGGGCATTTTGTATCTGCTGCCAAAGATGCCCAGGAAACCCGTGATTTTTGTGAAAATGTACTGGGTATAAAAATCAGTGACTATATCCGTGGTGAACTCGCCCCCGGTATCAATTTAGACGTGGCATTCTTTCATGCGCGTACAGGCCGCCACCATTCAATGGCTGCTGTAAAAATCCCCTTCCCATATCCAAAGCGTATCCATCATATTATGGTGGAGGTTGAAAATATGGATGATGTTGGCCTAGCCTATGACCGTTGCATACAAGCAGGCTATACCATCAATATGGATTTAGGTCGCCATCCTAACGACCAAATGTTTTCTTTCTATGTACATACCCCCTCGGGTTTTTTATTGGAATTTGGTGCGGGTGGTATTGTGGTGGATGACAATCATTGGGAGGTGAAAAGCTATACCCATAGGACTTACGCAAACCCCATGGAAACCGAAGGGCTGCGCAGTTCCTGGCGCAGGTAGGCCGA
>JAHAYB010000467.1 GCA_018384835.1 Comamonas sp. | reverse complement strand
CGCGACAGGCCGTAGCCGTGGTCGTCCAGCATGGTTTGCAGGGCAGGAATCAGGGCGTTGTAGTTCTGTAATGGCTCGCCCATGCCCATCATGACGACGTTGCTAATCACACGCTCGCTGGTGTTCAGGCGTTGGCGCAGGTGGTGCTCGGCAAACCACAGTTGGGCAATGATTTCGCCCGTCGTCAGGTTGCGGCTAAAGCCTTGGTGGCCGGTGGAGCAAAAGCGGCAACCCACAGCGCAACCCGCCTGGGAAGAGACGCACAGCGTGCCCCGGTCGTCCTCGGGGATGAATACGGCCTCTACCGCATTGCCATCACCCACATCGAATAGCCATTTAATGGTGCCGTCGCGTGAAGCCTGCTCGCTGATGATGGGCAGGCCTTCAATACAAGCGCTGTGGCTGAGTTTTTCGCGCAGCGACTTGGCCAAATCGGTCATTTGGTCAAAATTCTGCGCCCCGCGCTGGTGTATCCAGCGGTAGAGCTGGGTAGCGCGAAAAGGTTTTTCCCCCAGGCTTTGGCAATACGCCTTCAAGCCTGGCAGGTCAAAATTCAAGAGATTGGTAGTGGTCACTACAGAAGTCATTCAAGCGGCGGGCGGGCTAGGCCGCAAAGAGTCGTAAAAGCAGCCAACCCGCCAGCGCCCCAGGCAAGCACCTGAGCGGCGCTTGCGCGGGTAGGGCAAAAGGCAATTAACGGGCGTACACGTTCATGCCGGGGAAGAAGAAGGCCACTTCCACAGCAGCGGTTTCAGGCGCGTCAGAGCCGTGTACGGCGTTGGCGTCAATGCTGTCGGCAAAGTCAGCGCGGATGGTGCCAGCCTCGGCTTTTTTAGGGTCGGTTGCGCCCATTAGCTCACGGTTTTTCAGGATAGCGCCTTCGCCTTCCAGCACTTGAATCATCACGGGGCCGGAGACCATGAAATCCACCAGGTCTTTGAAGAAGGGGCGCTCTTTGTGTACAGCGTAGAACTGCTCAGCTTCTTGGCGCGACAGGTGTACCAGTTTGGCGGCAGCGATTTTCAGGCCAGCGCCTTCAAAGCGGGCGTAGATTTGGCCGATAACGTTTTTGGCAACAGCGTCGGGCTTGATGATGGACAGGGTGCGTTCAATAGCCATGAAAGTATTTCCTTGTGTGGGCTTGATAAAACAATCGAAAAGAATTTATTTTTTGCTAAGGGGCAAAACCCGCCATTCTAAGCGGGGCGACCGCAACCTTTTAGGCTCTGCGGTTGACACGGCGGCTCAGAAGCAGTGGTATCACAGCAATGGCATGATTTTCTTATGAATATTTGAAGTGAAAATCAAGAAAATTATTACTTAAAAATCTATTCACTCAATTCTAGGCTGTAAATTCTTTCATCCGCCCAAGAAGTCTTCGCATGTTCAAGTGCTGCCAGCAGGCACAAATCCGGCACAATAGCCCCATGACTCAATACCAACCTATCTCCTATTCCACCCACGCCCAACAGCGTTGGAAGCGTTACACCAACTACCAGTTTGCCGCCAAAGACTCGGTAGCCGCCTTGGTACAGCAAGAGATGGTGCGTGCCTGTATGCACCTGCCCATTGCTTTTATCGAGCAAAAAAGCACCGATGGAGCCACCAGCTTTCTACCCGTCGCCATTCAAGGCTTAGAGACAGAGCAAAACCTACTGGTTGCCCCCGATGGCCGCTGGCTTGCACCTTATATTCCGGCGGCATATCGTGGCTACCCTTTCGCGCTGGCCAACACCGAGCAAAACCAGCAGGTGCTATGTATGCTGGCCGACAGCCCCTTGCTGATTGCCGCAGACCAAGCCGCCGCCCACCCCGATAGCCAAGCGTTTTTTGATGCAGATAAGCAGCCGAGCACCGCCATCAAAGAAGTGATGGAGTTTTTGCAGCAAGTGCAGCGCAACCGCCATCAAACCCAACGCGCCTGCGCTGCACTGCAAAGCCACGGGCTATTTACCCCTTGGCCTTTGGTGATTAAAGCCGGTGAGACGCAGCAGGTGCTCAAAGGGCTGTTTCGCGTTGATGAGGGCAAGCTGGCCGAACTCGATGGTGCAGCGCTGCAAAACCTGCAACAAGTGGGCGCTATGTCTATGGTGTATTGCCAGCTACTTAGTATGCAGCACGTGCAAATGCTGGGCAAACTGGCGCAAGCACGGACGCAAAGCCAGCAAGCCAACCCGGCCAGCAACTTGCCCACCACAGCCAAGGGCGAGCTGGATTTGGAATTCCTGCACCAAGGCGGCACGTTGAGCTTCGGTAGTTAAGCGGTTGGTAGTTAAGCGGTTATTTGTTTTTTTAACCACCTCTAAACACCTCTAACACAGCAGGGCGGGAGCTAACCACTCCCGCCCTGCTGGCGTTATGCAAACACTATGACGCTGCCGGTATTTTTGCCACTTTGCGTTTGTGCCCATTCTTTGCGCTATTGCATGTGATTGCGCCGCGCTAGCTCGGCGAATAAGCCGCTGTGGTCAAGCTGGTCAAAACCGTTATCGACCGCATCGGCATACAACTGGGCAAAAAGCTGGGTAATGGGCGTTTGCAGCGCTAGCTCGGCGGCAGTGCTCAGGGCGTTGCGCATGTCTTTGAGCTGCACCCCCATACGCGCCCCAGGGGCAAAGTTGCGCTGCACCATGCGCTGGCCGTGCAGTTGCAGGATGCGGCTATCGGCAAAGCCGCCAGTTATCGCTTGGCGCACTTGGGCGGGGTCAGCTCCGCCTTTTTCACACAGCAGCAACGCCTCGGCCACTGCGCCAATGGTGATGCCGACAATCATTTGATTGGCCAGCTTGGCCAACTGCCCTGCGCCATGCCCGCCCACATGGGTGGCGCGTCCCAACACAGCAAATACGGGGGCAGCGGCGGCAAAGTCGGCCTCTTCACCGCCCACCATGATGGCTAGGCTGCCCTCTTCTGCGCCTACTGTGCCGCCAGAGACAGGCGCATCCAAATGCCGCACCCCCAAGGCGTGCAGGCGCTGGGCATGTTCACGCGCCTGGCGGGGGGTGATGGAGGCCATATCCACCACCAAAGCACCCGCTTGCAGGCCGTGCTGGGCGCTGTCTGCTCCTAGGTCAAACAGCACTTGGCGCACGACATCGCCATTTTCCAGCAGGCTAATGACTACGTCTGCGCCCGCGCAAGCCTGCCGTGGGCTGTTGGCCAGCAGCGCTCCCTCGGCCAGCAGGGGCTGGGCTTTGGCGGCGGTGCGGTTCCACACCCGTACCTGGTGGCCTGCTTGGCATAAGCGCCTAGCCATGGGCAGCCCCATTTGGCCTATGCCTAAAACGGCCAGTTGTAGCGCTGCCTGCCCTGCTGGGGGCAAGGCTGCGGTGGCAGTGGCGGTGTCCATGGGGGGCTTGTGTGGGCGGCTCATGGGTGTTTTCTCCTGCGCGGGGCTCCCACTTATTGCTGGCCAGTAGAGCCATAGCCGCCCGCGCCGCGCTCGCTGGTGTGGCTAAAGTCGCTAACTTCGTTGAACTGCGCTTGCACCACAGGAACGATGAGCAGTTGCGCCAAGCGCTCCAAAGGCTCTAGGGTGAAGGCGGTGCTTG
>JAHAYB010000466.1 GCA_018384835.1 Comamonas sp. | reverse complement strand
CAAGCACCGCGCCCCAAGGCCAGGGCAATTTTGGGCAGTTGCGTGGTCTTGCCCGAGCCGGTTTCGCCACAAACGATGATGACTTGGTGCTTGGCCATTGCCTGGGCAATCTCATCACGGCGGGCGCTGACGGGCAGGCTTTCGGGGAAGCTCAGTTCAAAAGGTAGGGAGGGGGGTGGGTGTTTCAGGGATTGTTTGGGCATAAGGGGCGTGATTATCCCCTTAGGGGGTGCCCCAGTTCGTTGGGGGAGTTAGTCAGCGTAGGTTGTGGGCGCAGGTGTGCGTGCTAGGCAAAGGACTTCAATATGCGCAAAGCCCGCTGCCCGTAAAGCCTGACAGGCGGCGTGCAGGCTGGCTCCGGTGGTCATCACATCATCGACCAGTAGCAGTTTGCTGGTGCTGGCCTGAGCCTGGGCGGGGCTGTGAAAGGCTTGCGCCAAGTTGTGCAGGCGCTGGGCACGGTTTAAGCCGCGCTGGCTGTGCGTGTGCTGCTGGCGCAGCAGCCACTGGGGGCGGTGCTTGTCAGGCGCTAGCAGTTGGGTGATTTGCGCCGATTGGTTATAGCCGCGCTCACGCAGGCGCTGGGTGGCTAGCGGCATGGGTATGAGTGCATCGGCGGCGGCCACGGCGGCCATGATGGGCGCTTGCGGCAGTAATAAGTAGCGCAGCAAATGGGCGGCCAGGGCGGGTTGTTGACCCAGCTTCCAGCGGCTAATCAAGCCAGCCCAGGGGTAGCCATAGTCCACCGCCACATGGCAATGCTGCCAGGGTGGGGGCTGGCGCAGGCAAGCGCCGCACAGGCGGGTATGAGTGTTGGTATGGGCTTGAGCTTGGGCTTGCCGCAGGCCACAGCCTGGGCAGCGTGGCAGGGGGCGTGGGGCAAAAGCGCTTTGGCAGGCAGGGCATAGCGGCCCGCCCGCGCCCCAAACGTGGCAGGCCTGGCATTGGCAGGGCAGGTGGGTGGATAGCCATGTGCGCAGTCTTGTTGGCATGGCTTCAATATACTGCGCGGCCATCAACCCTGGCACTTGCGCTAGGGACTGCACCCTGTTTTTTCGCATGATTTCCTCTGAATACACCCCCCCTTTGATTGACCCTGTTGCCACTGCCCGCTGGCAGCAATCTGCCCCACCACAAGCGCCCTGGCTGCATGAGGAGGTGGGTCAGCGTATGCAAGAGCGCCTAGGCTGGATGGCCAAGCAGCCCCAATCCTGGTGCCATTGGGAGGCCATGCGCGGCGGCCTGCAAACCCACCAAGCGATTGCCCAGCGCTACCCCCAGGCGCGTTGCTATGTCGTAGAAACCGCGCCCGTCTGCCAAGCTGCTGCCCAGCAGCAATGGCAAAAACCCTGGTGGCAAATGGCACGTTGGCGCGAGCAACTGCCCACGCTGGAGCATCCCCCCGCTGGCACGCTAGACATGCTGTGGGCGAATATGCTGCTGCATCGCGTGGCCGACCCGGCAGCGCTATTGCAGCAATGGCAGCAATTGCTGGCGGTGGATGGGTTTTTGATGTTCTCTTGCCTGGGGCCAGATACTCTGCGTAATTTGAGCCAGCTCTACGCAGCACTGGGCTGGCCAGCGCCCCAGCACGCATTGACTGATATGCACGATTGGGGCGATTGGCTACTGCTGGCCGGTTTTGACGAGCCGGTAATGGATATGGAAACCATCAGCCTGAGCTTTGCCAGCCCCCAGCGCCTGCTGCAAGAGCTGCGCGAGCTGGGGCGCAACTTTCACCCCCAGCGCTGGCCACATTGCCGGGGCAGGCGCTGGCTGGCGCAGTTAGAACAGGCGCTAGATGAACACGCCCGCCTGCCCGATGGGCAACTAGGCTTGCAGTTTGAGATTGTCTATGGCCATGCCATCAAGCCGCCGCCACGTATTGCCGTGGGCGGGGAAAGCCGCGTTAGCCTGCAAGATATGCGTAGCTTGTTGCGTCAGGGGCGTAAGCCTGCTGCGCCTGTAGCGTAAACATGGTTAAGAGCGTAAATACGTTCTAAGAACCCAAAATCTCGTCAATGCGCTTTTTCTCAAAACCCGATTGGCGCTGGCTGTGGCAGGGTAGGCAGTCGGCATCAATTTTGGCCGATAGCTTCTCTAGCGCCTGCCAGAGCAGTTGTACTTGTTGCTCATGGCTGGCCGCCCCCTCTGCCAAGCTGCGCATGGCTTGGCTGACGGGGTCCACCTCCTGCGTAACCCCATAGGCGCTAAAGCCAGCAGCGCCCCCTGTTTTATGGGCATCAGATAGCGCTTGGCTTACAGTTGCTGCCGCCTGGCTAGCTGCCTGGGCGCGTGTGGGCGGCCCCATGGGCTGGGTGGGGGCGGCGGCAGTGCCAGCAGGGGTGGTGGCAGTGGGTGCAGGCTCTAAAGAGGCCGCATCGGCGCTTTCATCCGGGCGTGCAGCAATAATTCGCGCCGGAATACCTACTGCCGTTGACCCCGGCGGTACGGGCTTGAGCACAACGGCGTTAGAGCCAATTTTGGCGTTATCACCCACCTCAAAGCCGCCTAGCACCTTTGCCCCGGCAGAAACGACAACATTGCGCCCCAAAGTAGGGTGGCGCTTTGCACCCTTGTATAGGGATGTGCCGCCCAGCGTTACGCCATGGTAGATGGTGCAGCCATCGCCGATTACCGCCGTCTCGCCAATCACTACACCCATGCCGTGGTCGATAAAAACCCGCTCGCCAATGACTGCGCCGGGGTGAATTTCAATCCCCGTCAGCCAGCGCCCAATGTGCGAGGTCATGCGCCCCAGCCACTTGAGGCCGTGGCACCAGCACCAGTGCGCCAACCGGTGCCACCAAATAGCGTGCAGCCCAGGGTAGCAGGTGAGCACCTCCCAGACACTACGCGCTGC
This sequence comes from Comamonas sp., assembly GCA_018384835.1. GTDB lineage: Bacteria > Pseudomonadota > Gammaproteobacteria > Burkholderiales > Burkholderiaceae_C > Comamonas. The sequence continues at coordinate 556 of JAHAYB010000466.1, read as the reverse complement.
GGGGTCTCGCTCAAGAATGCACTGAATATCGGAACGCCAACGGGACAACATGTTTCAATCCACGCCCGCAACCGGGCGAAAAAGGGTTGGAAGAGGTTACGCCTCTCCCCAATCAGATGATCCCCCTAAAAAAGGGGTGGGAAGGTTTCCATCCGGGGCTTATTTTTGATGGAAACCTTTACGGCAAATAGCGGATAGACAAGGGCGCAGTTTAATTTGACATCCTGTCCTTATTGACATCCTCCCCGCCCTAAAGGACGGGGATTCCTCCTGCGAGACGCTCATGCCCGAGCGCGAGAATGTTTCTAGCCGCATTCACATCGCGCTCGTGTGCCGCGCCGCAATTGCTGCAAGTCCATTCTCTTATTCCGAGTCCTGCCCTACCTTTCGGACTGCTGGCAGGAATGCTCCCGCAGCACGAGCAAGTCTGGGTTGTGTAGCTTTCATTTACTACTTCGAAGACGACACCGGCCTGGTGGCTCTTGGTTTCCAACATCGTCTTTAACATTGACCAACCCGCATCCAGTGTGCTCTTGGCCATCTTGGTTTTCACCAG